>NZ_JAEFCH010000040.1:0-34266 GCF_016406015.1 Acidovorax sp. IB03
GCTTCCAAATTCCCAACGAAAAAAATGCCAGTCAGCTCTTAACTGACTGGCATTGCCCTTTGTGGGGCTTTTCTCATTCGGCAGACACCTTTCACACCTCAGCGTCGCATCAACCGTCGTTACATGGATTGACTGCCCTAAAATCGAAAGTTGTCCTCACTTGCTCACGACCATGACCACCCAAACTCTCGACGGTGTGACCGTCAACACCCAAGCCAATGTGTACTTTGACGGTAAATGCGTGAGCCACGGCATTACGCTGGCAGATGGCACGAAGAAGTCCGTGGGCGTGATCTTGCCTTCGACCCTGACTTTCAATACAGGCGCAGCAGAAATCATGGAATGTGTTGCGGGCTCATGCGAGTACAAGCTGGATGGCACCGATAACTGGGTGAAATCCACTCCTGGCGAAAAATTCAGCATTCCTGGCAACTCGAAATTCGACATTCGGGTGACCGAGTCGTATCACTACATTTGCCACTTCGCCTAACCCCTCTCATCGAACCTGATTCCTTACATGGCAACCATTCTTCAACACCTTCCGATTGGTCAAAAAGTCGGTATCGCATTCTCTGGCGGGCTGGACACCAGTGCAGCCCTGCACTGGATGAAGCTCAAAGGCGCGGTACCTTACGCCTACACAGCCAACCTGGGGCAGCCCGACGAGCCCGATTACGAAGCCATTCCCCGCAAAGCCATGGAATACGGCGCCGAGCAGGCACGCCTGATCGATTGCCGCCTGCAATTGGCACATGAAGGTATTGCGGCTCTGCAAGCTGGCGCCTTCCACATCTCTACTGGCGGGCTGACCTACTTCAATACCACCCCACTGGGTCGTGCGGTGACAGGCACCATGCTGGTGGCGGCCATGAAGGAAGATGATGTCAACATCTGGGGCGACGGCTCCACCTTCAAGGGCAACGACATTGAGCGTTTCTACCGCTATGGCCTCTTGACCAATCCATCGCTGCGTATTTACAAGCCCTGGTTGGATCAGTTGTTCATCGATGAACTTGGCGGCCGTGCTGAAATGTCTGCATTCATGACCAAGGCAGGCTTTGGTTACAAGATGAGCGCCGAAAAAGCCTACAGCACCGACAGCAACATGCTGGGGGCCACGCATGAAGCCAAGGATCTGGAATTCCTCAATAGCGGCATTCGCATTGTGAACCCCATCATGGGTGTCGCTTTCTGGAAGGACGAGGTTGAAGTCAAGCGCGAGGAAGTTTCCGTGCGTTTTGAAGAAGGCCAGCCCGTGGCACTGAACGGCGTCGAGTTCTCTGATCCCGTAGAACTGATCCTTGAAGCCAACCGCATCGGCGGCCGCCATGGACTGGGCATGAGCGATCAGATCGAGAACCGCATCATTGAAGCCAAGAGCCGTGGAATTTACGAAGCTCCAGGCTTGGCCTTGTTGCACATCGCCTACGAACGCCTGGTCACAGGCATCCACAACGAGGACACGATCGAGCAGTACCGCATGAACGGCCTGAAACTGGGGCGCCTGCTCTACCAAGGCCGCTGGTTCGACCCCCAAGCCATCATGCTGCGCGAAACAGCCCAGCGCTGGGTTGCACGAGCAATCACGGGTACGGTCACGCTCGAACTGCGCAGAGGTAACGATTACTCCCTGCTCAACACCGAGAGCCCCAACCTGACCTACGCGCCAGAACGCCTGTCGATGGAGAAGGTGGAAGATGCTCCGTTTTCTCCGTTGGACCGCATCGGTCAACTGACGATGCGTAACCTGGACATTTCCGACACCCGCGGCAAGCTCGGGGTTTACTCACGTGCCGGCTTGCTGCTGCCAGGATCGCAAAACGATTTGCTCACCCTGACCGCCAGCAAAGATTAAAAGCTAGGCCTTATTGCTGCCTATAGCCGTCCTCAGGGGCGGCTTTTTTTTAGGCTCTGTCACCTATTCGTGTTGATGAAATTCTGTCGACGAGCCGCGAGCCAAGCGCTGGCGTGGGTTTCAGGCGAAGACGCCGAATCTCATCTGGCAGAGGACACCAACACGTTCAGGTGACAGAGCCTTTTTTAACCAAAACAATCATTTAAATCATTTTTAACATAGAATTCACCATCACTTTTCCTCTCATGAGAGGTCATCTATGCACATCATCTCTTTTCTATCCCGCTGGATCGCCCGGATCACAGCCCTTACCTTGGTCACCGCCCCCGCATGGGCCTTGCAACCCCCTGCAGGCGAAGTCATCCTGACGATATCGGGAAAAATTGGTGAAACCAACCGGGACAACGTCGCGGTTTTTGACTTGGAGATGCTGCAAAAGCTTCCCCAACAAACTTTTGTCACGAAAACCCCGTGGGACAAAAAGCCAACCAAGTTCACCGGCCCACTGCTGCGTGACGTTCTGGCGGCAGTGAAGTCCAGCGGAAAAACACTGACAGCATTGGCACTGAATGACTATAAAACGACCATTCCTGCCGAAGATGCGAACCTGTTCGACGTCATCGTGGCTCACAAGATCGACGATATGGCGATTTCAGTGCGCACCAAGGGCCCGCTTTTCATCATCTATCCTTTCGATTCCAAGCCTGAACTGAAGGCGTCGAAATACTATGGCCGCTCCGCCTGGCAGCTCAAGTCCATCAAAGTCGAATAAAAGTTTCATGCCTGCCCGTCGCAACAACCGGCGCTACCTCTTATGGCTGGCGCTAGGCACCACATTCATGGCGGCGGCCATGGCGGTGCTTTTGGCGCTGCAGGTAACGCAACAGCGATCAATTCGCAAAAGCAGTGATCTGCGAAGTGACTCCATCACTGCGCTCGCATTCCAGCTAGAACGGGAGTTTTTACGTCTTAGGCAGGCCCTGGAACTTCATGCACAAAGCGAAGTGCCTAAGCCCTTGAACGAGCTTCGCTTGCGCAGCGATATCTTCGCTAGCCGTTTTCAGGTGATGCATGACACGCCCAGCACCACGGCCCTCCATGAGCAACGCGCGTACATGGAGACCATGCCGCGGCTCGAAGCGCTGGTGACTCGGATAGATCAGTTGCTGGGCAGTGACAAGGCACCCAGCCAAAAAGAATTTCAGCAACTGGTCGAAGAGTTCAACGGACTCGGCCCTGACGTGCAGGAGTTGACCATGGCCGCCAATCGCCATGTCTCCTCCTTGCTGGAGGAGCAGGAGTCCACCATGTTGACGCAAAGCGGTCACATCATGGTGTTGATCGTGGCTCAATTGGTCATCCTGCTGCTGGCTGCGGCAGCATTAGCATGGCGCCAATACCGGCAGGAAAAAGAACGCCAGGCTCTGCAACGACTAACCGAAAGTCTGCAGGCAGCTAATGCAGCAGCAGAGGAGGCGAACAGGGGCAAGAGCCAGTTTTTGGCAAACATGAGCCATGAGTTGCGCACGCCCTTCAACGGCGTTCTGGGCATGCTCACTTTGCTGGAGAGAACTCACCTGGATTCCAGCCAAAGGGAATACGTTCACACGGCCCGCCATTCGGCAGATCACCTGCTATCGCTTCTGAACGATATTTTGGACGTTTCGGCGATGGAGGCGGGAAAGATGAGCATTCATCCCGTTCCGGTTCACTTGCCACCTCTGCTGGAAGGCATTGAGAAGCTCATGCGACCGCTCGCCCAGCAAAAAGGCTTGGGGTTCGCTATGGAATTAACGAACGACCTGCCCTCGTGGGTGGAAGCAGATGGAACGCGGCTCCGGCAGATATTCTTGAATCTGGTCACCAACGCGATCAAGTTCAGCGATGCAGGCACCGTCGCCGTCAAGGTAGGCAGGGATGAAAAAGCCGTTCCAGACCAAGCTAACACCTACCCTCTGCGCCTGGACGTGGTGGATGAGGGAATTGGTATGGATCACGCAACCCTCACAAAGCTTTTTGAACGTTTCGCCCAAGGAGATGCAAGTACATCCCGGCGCTTTGGGGGCACCGGGCTCGGACTGGAAATATCCCGCAACCTCGCGCGAAGAATGGGTGGAGACATCAAGGCGCACAGCATTTTGGGCCAAGGCAGCACCTTCACGGTGACGTTACCTCTGGCATTGGCAGCGCCTCCGAAACTGCCCGTTTCACTCGGCCAGCCTCGCACTCCGGCGGCGTCCACTTCTGAGCTGGCTGGGCTGGATATCCTGGTGGCGGATGATCAAATGGTCAATCGCAAATACATGGGTGCACTGCTATCCAGCATGGGGCATGTGCCCCGATTCGCAGAAAACGGCGAACAAGCCGTTGCTGAGGTTCAGAAAAAACCACCTCAGTTGGTGTTCATGGATTTGCACATGCCCGTCATGGATGGGTTTGAGGCGACCCGAACACTGCGTCAATGGCCTCAACACAAGGCCTTGCCCATCGTGGCATTGACCGCCGATGTCTTTGCACAAACCCGTGAGAAAGCCACTGAAGCAGGCATGACGACGTTCATCGCCAAGCCAGTGAGCGTAGACACCATTCAATCGCTGCTGTCAGAAATGTTTGCTGCACCAGCTACAGATAACACCCTCCCAGCCCCTTCAGCGCCCACCATCAAAGAAACAACGAGCAACACGACGCCTCTGACATCGCAGCAGCCGGCAACCGCCCCGCCACAAGCTAAACGCACTGCGCGCAGGCGCTTCAAATCCGGGGATGTCACTTCGCACATTGACATGGTGATGGTGGGTGAAGTTTGCGTGGGAGTGACGGTGCAAGGCTACCGCTCACTTCTGCAGGGTTACTTCAGCGACGAGTCCGGTAGTCTGGACGCCTTGCTGCAGGCCATGGCAAAGGGCACCCAAGAGACATTGCAAGCAGCAGCCCACGGGTTCAAGGGCGCATCCTCGAACCTTGGATTTTCAAAGTTGGCGGCGCTGGCGTTTCACCTGGAAAAAGGGGAATACCCACCGGAAGGCAACACACTTGAGCAACTGCTCGATGCATGGGAGATGACCCATGCGCTGTGCTTGCGAATGGGACTGACCGACGTAGAGGCCGTGCAGGCAAGGCACAGCAAGCAGCCCAAAGATGCCAGCGCAACCGCAGGCTAGACCACGACGGGCTCGGGCTCCAAACGAATGCCGAAACGCTCGTACACGCTGGTCTGGATGGCCTTCGCCAGCGTCATGACTTCGCCTCCCGTCACGCTGTCCTGCACCGTACCGCGATTGACGAGCACCAGCGCCTGTTTTTCATAGACACCTGCCTTGCCGATAGTCTTGCCACGCCAGCCGCAGGCATCGATCAGCCACCCAGCCGCCAGTTTGACCGAGCCATCGGGCATGGGGTAGTGAACAATTCGCGGCTCTCGGGCAATGATGTCAGAGCATTGCTCGGGGGTCACCGTGGGGTTCTTGAAGAAACTCCCGGCGTTTCCCAGCACCGCAGGGTCAGGCAGCTTCGCACGGCGGATTTCACACACCCAATCGAAAATTTGTTGTGCCGTGGGGGACTCGATACCCGCCTCGGCACGCCGACGTTCCAGGTCCAGATATCCCAACTCGGGCTTCCACGGCCGAGGCAAACGAAAGCGCACATGCGTGATGACCGCTCGGCCCGCCAAGCCCAAGGGCTGCACGCCTTCCCGCTCAATGGGCGTGACAGGCGCGCCATGCTTGAAGACTGAGTCACGGTATCCAAAAGCGCATTGCTCCGCAGTGAGGGTGAACACCTGGCCGGTGGCCATATCTACCGCATCCAGCGACTCGAATCGGTCTTGCAGCTCCACGCCATAGGCGCCGATGTTTTGCACTGGCGATGCGCCCACCGTTCCGGGAATCAGCGCCATGTTTTCCAGACCTGGGTAACCCTGGCGCAGCGTCCAAGCCACGCAGTCGTGCCAAGCCTCTCCAGCCCCAGCCTCGACAATCCAGGCTTTGGCGGTTTCCTCGACCAGACGAAAACCCTTGATCTCCATCTTGAGCACGGTGGGTTTGACATCCCCCGTCAGCACAATGTTGCTACCGCCTCCCAACACAAAGAAAGGAGCTTGACTCAGCGCGAGATCGCTACGCGCTTGCAACAGATCTGCCACCTCGCGAATGCGAACCAGATTCAACGCACGGGCTGCGATACCGAAGGTGTTCCAAGGCTGTAAAGGGACGTTTTTCTCGACTACCATTGCCACGATTGTCGCATTGGGCCCTGCCCTGGCGATCTTCCCGTATTGCTTAGCCCGTGAGAGCCCGTTATGCCATCCTTTGACACCGTTTGTGAAGCCAACCTCGTAGAAGTAAAAAACGCCGTGGAAAACACCGTCAAGGAAATCTCCACACGCTTTGACTTCAAAGGCACCGCTGCCAGCATTGAGATCAAGGACAAGGAAATCACCCTGATCGGTGATGCCGAGTTCCAACTCACACAAATTGAAGACGTACTGCGCAACAAACTCACCAAGCGCAACGTGGACGTGCGCTTCCTCGACAAGGGCGACGTCCAGAAGATGGGTGGCGACAAGGTCAAGCAGGTCATCAAGGTGCGCAACGGCATCGAGAGCGAATTGGCCAAAAAGATTCAGAAACTGCTCAAAGAGAGCAAACTCAAGGTTCAAGGCGCCATTCAAGAGGACAAAGTGCGCGTGACCGGAGCCAAACGCGACGACTTGCAAGCCGCCATGGCCTTGATTCGCAAAGACGTGGCGGATGTTCCGCTGTCTTTCGACAACTTCCGCGATTGATTCGCCGTTCTGGGCGTGCTGGCAGAGCCTCACTGTCTGGAGATTGAAACGTGCTGTACCACGCCCGCCCGTACGCCATAGCGCTGCTGCTGACCGCACTGGGCACCGGGGCGGCTCAGGCACAGACGGCCGTGGCACTGGCAGGCATTCTTGGAAGCAAGGCACTGTTGGTGGTCAATGGCAGTGCGCCGCGTGGTATTGCCGTGGGCGAAACCCACCAGGGCGTGCGAGTGATCTCTGTCGAGAAAGAGCAGGCCCTGGTCGAGGTAGACGGGGCTCGACGCTCCTTGCGGCTGGGGGAGGCCCCAGTGAGCGTGGGTAGCCGGACTGGAGGTCGGCGGGTTGTCTTGATGGCGGACGCGCGCGGCCATTTCATCAACACCGGCATGATCAACGGCACGCGCATGCAATACATGGTGGACACCGGGGCTTCCACCGTCGCCATTGGCAAGCCCGATGCCGACCGCATGGGACTGCAGTACACCAAAGGCCAACCGGTGCAGATGAACACCGCCAATGGCGTAGCCCAGGGCTGGCTGATTCGGCTGGATTCGGTCAGGATCGGTGACGTAGAGGTGTACGGGGTGGAGGCAGTGGTCACACCGCAAAGCATGCCTTACGTCCTGCTTGGCAATAGCTTGCTGGGCGCCTTCCAAATGACCCGCACCAATGACCAGCTGGTGCTGGAAAAGCGCAACTGACCCCACATGGCCATCCCTCTGCCCGCGGCAAAGCAGCACGAAGGCGAGTACGAAGACTTGCTCAGCCTGTGGTCTGACCTGGAAACGGCGCTGTCGCTGCTGCTCTCCAAACCCTTGCTGATCCACGACTTCCCGGGAAAGCTTCGCCAGCTGGATGTGTGGTTGCAGGATCTGGTCGCCCACGACAACGACGCGGCGCTGTACCTGATGTTTCAGCTGGCGGCCACGTCAACAGCCAGCTACAGCGCCTCACACGCTCTGGTGTGTGCAACGCTGTGCCACATCCTCGCCCAGGAGCTGAAGCTTCCAGCCGCAGAGCGAGACAGCCTGGTGTGCGCAGCGCTGACCATGAACATCGGCATGACCGCGTTGCAAGACCAGCTAGCGCAGCAGCGGGAAAAGCCGACACCGCAGCAGCAGGAAGCCATCCAAAATCACCCCCTGCAAAGCCAGGCGCTGCTGGCGCGGCTGTTCATCACAGACCCTTTGTGGCTGGACGTGGTGGGTCAGCTCCATGCACATATTTCAGACCGGATACCGCTGGAATCGCAGACACCCCCCGATCGACTGACACGCATTCTCGGAACCATCGACCGGTATGCTGCAATGATCAGCCCCCGCAAGTCCCGAGCCGGGCGCAGCGCCACCGATTCGGTGCGAGCCATTGTGGGACAGGAGGTGGAGCAGAACGACGAAGTGAGCTACGCACTGGTGCGGGCCATCGGCTTGTGCCCACCAGGCACTTTCGTGAAGCTCGACAACGGTGACACGGCGATTGTTTTGCGCCGTAGCGAAAAGGCCAATCACCCCCTGGTGGCCAGCCTGCTGGACGGGGCAGGCAACCACCAGGCCAAACCCCTGCTGCACCCAACAGCCCAGGGCAGACCACGCATACAGTCTGCGCTGGCCCGCTCGGCGGTGACTGTGGAACTCAACCACCGCACCATGGTGCGGCTCGGGTTGTATGCCGCCCAGCACAACATCGGCATGCTCAGCCTGGTCACCACGCCTGCCACGCTGGGGCTGCACTGAGGCGCGCCAGCCGCACTGATGCCCGCGTGCTCGGACCTTCCGACTACTTCTTTGACTTGCCCAGCTTGGACTCCTTGCCTTCCAGCAAGCGCTTGATGTTCTCGCGGTGGCGCCACACCAGCAACATGGCCATCACGGCAATGGCTGCGGCAATGCTTTGCTCTGCATACCAGACAGCCCCATCCACCAGCAGATAGAACACCGGTGCAAATACCGCTGCCACCAGTGACGCCAGCGAGGAATAGCGAAAGAACACCGCGATCAGCAGCCAGGTCACGGCGGTAGCCAACCCCAGCCATGCATTGATACCCACCAGAACTCCCAGGGCCGTCGCAACACCCTTGCCGCCCTGAAAGCGGAAAAACACGGGCCACAAATGTCCCAGGAATGCGGCCAAACCCACCAGAGCGATGGTTCCCTCTTCCAGGCCATAGGGCTTGCCAAACCAGTACACAAGCACCACGGGCAGCCAGCCCTTCACGGCGTCCAGCAGCAGAGTCACCACAGCAGCGACCTTGCTGCCCGAGCGCAGCACATTGGTTGCCCCAGGGTTTTTGCTGCCGTAAGTACGTGGGTCACTGAGCCCCATCACGCGGGTGACGATGACTGCAAACGACAGCGAGCCCAGCAAGTAGGCAGCCACGGTGGCTAAAAGGGGATACACGGCGGTCAAAACAACTCCTTGGATAGATTCGGTACGGGCACGCCCGCATGCGGCGGCTATTCTGCCAGTGCGCACTGCACGGGCCGTGCACCCAGCAGCTCGACGCACACGCGCGGGTCGATCTGCACCAGAAAGCCTCGGCGCCCGCCGTTGATGGCGATGCGCGGCAACCCCAGAATGCTCTCTTCGATGTAAACCGGCATGTCACGTCGGGTGCCGAACGGAGACGTGCCCCCCACCAAATATCCGCTGTGGCGGTTCGCCACCTCGGGGGCACAAGGCTCCACCGACTTGGCACCAATCTGGCGGGCCAGGTTTTTGGTGGACACCTTGCGGTTGCCGTGCATCAGCACCACCAGCGGCTTGGCATCCTGGTCCTGCATGATCAGTGTTTTGACCACCATGAACGGGTCGAGCCCCAGCACCGCAGCGCTGTGCTGGGCACCGCCATGCTCCAGGTACTCGTAAGGATGCTCGGTGTAGGCCACCTTGTGGGCCTTGAGCAACTGGGTGGCGGGGGTTTCGGAAACGTGTTCTCTCTTGGCCATGGTGCAAAACAGGGTGACTCTCGATGGTAACCATCCCCGGCCTGAATCGCGAGGCGCATTTACCTTCGGCCACCGAATGAATCTTCTTGGCTAGCGCCATCAAAAAGGGCAACCCCAGGGTTGCCCTTTTGCGTTGATAGAGCCTCATCGGCGCCCGAGTCACAGCGCCGGGTCGCGCATCTCCCAGCGAATCGCATCAATCGCCTGCAGCACCTCTGGCGACAGCGTGGTACCCCAGGCGTTCAGGTCTTCGTCCAGCTGCGCCAGCGATGTCACGCCGATGATGGTGCTGGCCACCTGCCACTTGGTGTAGCAGAACGCCAGCGCCATCTGCGTGGGCGTGAGGCCGTTGTCGCGCGCGAGCTGGTTGTAGCGGCGGGCGGCGGCCAACGACTCGGGGCGGCCCCAGCGCTGCTTGCGCACCGATTCATAGCGGGAAATGCGTGCGCCCTGGGGGGCCCCTGCGTCGGTGGGGGCGTGCTCGTCGTACTTGCCTGTCAGCAAACCAAAGCCCAGGGGCGAATAGGCCAGCAGCGACACATTCAGGCGGTGACAGGTTTCGTCGAGTGCGTTTTCCCAGGTGCGGTTGATGAGGCAATAGGGGTTCTGCACCGTGGCCACGCGCGGCAGGCCGTGCTGCTCGGCCAGGCGCACAAATTCGTGCACGCCATAAGGTGTCTCGTTCGACAGGCCGATGGTGCGCACCTTTCCCGCCTTCACCAGCTTGGCCAATGTTTCCAGCTGCTCATGGATGGGTGTTTGCGAAGTTTCTTTGGCCGGGTCGTAGTACAGCGTGCCAAAGGCGGGCACATGGCGCTCAGGCCAGTGGATCTGGTAGAGGTCGATCACATCGGTCTGCAGGCGGCGCAGGCTGCCTTCGCACGAGGCAATGATGTCCGCCGATGTCATGCCCTTGCCTTCGCGCACCCAGGGCATGCCACGCGAAGGGCCAGCCACCTTGGTGGCCAGCACCAGCTTTTGGCGGGCACCGGGGTTCTTGGCAAACCAGTTGCCGATGATGGTTTCTGTCGCGCCAAAAGTCTCGGCCCGTGCGGGCACCGAATACATCTCGGCCGTGTCGATGAAGTTGACGCCGCGCGCCAGCGAGTGGCTGAGGATGGCGTGGGAATCTGCCTCGTTGACCTGCTCGCCAAACGTCATAGTGCCCAGGCAGATGGGGGTCACGCGCAGATCGCTCTGACCCAGTGTGATGTGTTGCATGCGGTACAAACTCCGAAGGCAGGCGCCACTTGCGGTGCAGGCAACGCCCAGGGGAAGAAGAAACACCGGGGCAAGAGCCCACCCGCGGCGGCAGACATCGTACAAGCGATTGCGCCGGGCTGCAGGCGATGGGCCTTGTCAGCGCCTCTGCAATAGTTTGAATAAAAAGTGGCTCCAGCGCTTATAAAACAAGCGCCACCAGCTATATATTTAATAGCAAATCAACTACAGCACCCCGCGCCTCACACCGCCAAATAGCGCTCCCACAGGCGGCGGTCGGCATTGAGCGCGGTAGAGTCCCCTTCCCACACCAGCCGCCCGCGTTCCAGGATGAGATGGCGGTCGGCCAAGTCCATGAGGCGGTGCACGTACTTGTCCACCACCAAGATGGTCTGGCCTGCGGCTTTCAGGGCGGCCAGGCAGCGCCAGATTTCCTCACGGATCACGGGGGCCAGCCCCTCGGTGGCCTCGTCGAGGATGAGCAGCCGCGGGTTGGTAGACAGCGCGCGGCCAATGGCCAGCATCTGCTGCTCACCGCCCGAGAGCTGGCTGCCCAGGTGGTGCTGCCGCTCTTTGAGGCGGGGGAACACGCCGTAGATGCGCTCCAGGTCCCACACATCGCTCAGGCCGTTGCGCCGGTCGGCAAAAGCCACCAGGTGCTCGCGCACGGTGAGGTTGGGAAACACGTGGCGCCCCTCGGGCACGATCGCCAGGCCCATGCGGGCTATTGCATCGCACGGCAAGCGCGCCGTGGGCTGGCCGGCAAAGTGGATGCTGCCTGCCGTGGGCCGCAGCGCCCCCACCAGCGCTTTGATGGTGGTGCTTTTGCCCATGCCGTTGCGGCCCAGCAGCGACACCACCTCGCCCGCAGCAATCTGCAGGTGGATGCCGAACAGCACCTGGCTGGCGCCGTACCCGGCCTCCAGGCCCTGGCAACTCAACAAGGGCGGTGGCACGCTCATTCAGGGGTCTCCAGCGTTTCGGTGCCCAGGTACACGGCCTGCACCTCGGCGTTGTTGCGAATGGCGTCGGGGGTGCCGCTGGTCAGCACGCGGCCATACACCAGCACCGAGATGCGGTCGGCCAGGCGGAACACGGCGTCCATGTCGTGCTCGATGAGCAGCACGGCCATGTCGCGTCGCAGGGTGTCGATCAGCTCCACCATCTGCAGCGATTCGTCAGGCCCCATGCCGGCCATGGGCTCGTCCAGCAGCAACAGCTTGGGCGTGGCCGCCAGCGCCAGGGCGACGTCGAGCGTGCGCTGGGCGCCATGCGGCAGTGCGCCCGCCAGTCCGTTCAACTGGTGCTGCAGGCCCACCCGCTCGGCCAGTTGCTCAGCGCGTTCGTACAAGCCATGCGCGCTAGCGCGGGGCTGCAAGAACCGGAAGCTGGAGCCGCTATGCGCCTGCACGGCCAGTACCAGGTTGTCGCGCACGCTCTGGTTTGGAAAAATGCGCGTGACCTGGAAGCAGCGCGACAGGCCCAGTGCCACCCGCCGGTGCATGGGCAGGTGGGTCAGGTCTTGGCCGCCCAGGACGATGCGCCCGGCGTCTGGTGCGAGCAGGCCCGAGATCTGGTTCACCAGCGTGGTCTTGCCCGCCCCGTTGGGGCCAATGAGCGCGTGGATTTCGCCCGGCTCTACCGAGAGGCTCACATGGTCCGTGGCCAGCAGGCCACCAAAGCGCTTGACCAACCCTTGCACCTGAAAAAGGCTCATGGCTTGCTCCTGGCCCACAGGTCACTCAGCGCCGCCAGCCCCTTGGGGGCATAGAGGGCGGTGGCAATCAACAGCAGGCCCAGCGGCATGTGCCAGTGGCTGGTGTGCAGCTTGAGCGCCTCTTCCAGCGCCAGCCACACGGCCGCGCCCACCGGCCCGCCCCAGCGGCGGCCCAGGCCGCCAATGATCACCATGACGATGAGCGTGGCCGACTGCGTCCAGTGCATCATCGACGGGCTGACAAAGCTGTTCCCCGTGGCCAGCAGTGCACCTGCCAGCCCGGCAATGGCCCCGGCCACCACAAAGGCCGTGAGCTGCAGCAGGTACACCGGGTAGCCCAGTGCCCGCATGCGGATTTCATTGTCGCGAATGCCGACCAGCGCGGTGCCAAAGCGCGAACCCGCGGCCCGGTCCAGCCACCACAGCAGCGCGGCAACGATGGCCAGCACCACCCAGTACAGCGTTGCCTCATCAGCCATCTCCAGCCCCATGCCCAGCGCGGGCCGCGCCATCAGCGTGTAGCCATCGTCACCCCCATAGCTGCGCAGCGACACGAAGACGAAGTACAGCATCTGCGCAAACGCCAGCGTGATCATGATGAAGTACACGCCCTTGGTGCGCAGTGAAATCGAGCCAATGACCAGCGCCGCAAACGCCGCGAGCAGCGCTGCCGCAGGCCACATGACCCAGGCCGAGGCGAACCCGGCATCGCTGAGCAGCACCACCGCATAGGCTCCCACGCCCATGAAGCCCGCGTGGCCCAGCGCCACCATGCCGCCAAAGCCCATGATGAAGTTCAGGCTGGCCGCAGCCAGCGCCACCACCAGCACACGGCGCACAAAGCCGATGTAGAAATCAAGCCCCAGCGCCGCAGCCACCGGGGGAAACAAGGCCAGCGCGAGCAGGATGGCCAGGGGCCAGGCGGCGGCTTTCCAGCGCGAGGGGGAAGTCGAGGAAGACAAGGTCGCCTGCATAAAAACGGCTCAGGCTTTCGCAGAAAACAGCCCCGCAGGGCGAAAGGCCAGCACGGCGGCCATCAGGGCGTACATGGACACCTCGGCAAACAGCGGCCCCAGGTCGGCCGCCAGGGCCGGGGGCAGCGTCGCGCGCAGCAGCAGGGGCAAAAAGGCGCGGCCAATCGTGTCCACCAGCCCCACCAGCATCGCCGCCACAAAGGCCCCGCGCACCGAGCCAATGCCGCCAATGACGATGACCACCAGCGCCGGAATCAAAATCGACTCGCCCATGCCCACCTGCACAGCCACCAGCGGTCCCATGAGCGCTCCGGCCAGTGCCGCCAGGGCTGCGCCCAGCACAAAAATGCCACTGAAGATGCGCGTGACGCGGACACCCATCAGCTCGGCCATCCAGCGGTTGGACGCGCCCGCGCGCACCAGCATGCCCACCCGGCTGTGGTTGACCAGCAGGTACAGCAGCAGCGCCACCAGCACCCCGGCGCCCAGCACCAGCAGCCGGTACGAAGGGTATGGCAGGCCCGCAAACAGCTCCACAGGCCCGGCCAGCGCCGCCGGGGCGGAAGCCATCACCGGCGAGGGGCCCCAGATCATCTTCACCGCGTCGTCCGCCACCAGAATGACGCCAAACGTGGCCAGCACCTGCGCCAGGTGGTCACGCCCATACAGGCGGCGCATGAGCGTAACTTCCAGTAGCGCCGCCACTGCGGCCGTCACCACCACCGCCACACCCACCGCCAGCGCAAACGAACCCGACTGCACATGCACCTGCGCAGCCACGTACGCCCCCACCATGAACAGCGAGCCGTGCGACAGGTTCAGCACGTCCATCACGCCGAAGACCAGGGTCAGGCCGGCGGCAATCAGGAACAGCATGAGCCCGTAGCCCGCACCGTTGAGCAGTTGCTCAAAAACAAGAATGGCGTTCATGGCAAGGCGGCGGTGCGCGAAAAGGAAGGCACGTCCATGCAAAGGTCGCGGCGCTGGGTCATAGAGAAAGGCGGGGCGGGCGAGACAGGCTTACTTGATTCAGGGCCAAGCTCACTTCAGCTTGCACTGCGCGGCGTACGCGTCGCCGTAGTTCTCCAGCACGGTACGGATGGTCTTGTTGGTCACGCGGCCTTCGGCGTTTTTGCCGATGCTGCGCAGGTAAAAGTTCTGCACGGGAAAGTGGTTGTTGGCGTAGCGGAAATTGCCGCGCACCGACGGGAACTGCGCCTTGGCAATGGCCTTGGTCAGCGCTTCCTTGTCGCTGACCTTGCCGCCTGTGGCTTTCACGGCAGCGTCCATGGCCATGATCACGTCATAGGCCTGGGCGGCGTACAGCGAGGGGTAGCGGCCACCGTATTCCTTGCGGAAGGCGGCCACGAAGGCCTTGTTGGCAGCGTTGTCCAGGTCGTGCGCCCAGTGGGTGGTGTTGAACAGGCCCAGCATGGGCTCGCCCACGGCACCAATCACGTCTTCATCCGACGAGAAACCGCTGGTGACCAGGGTGATGTCCTTGGACAGACCCGCCCCTACGAACTGCTTGATGAAGTTGATGCCCATGGCGCCGGGCAGGAAGAAATACACGGCATCGGGCTTGGCAGCGCGCAGCTGGGCCAGCTCGGTCGCGTAGTCGATCTGCCCCACCTTGGTGTAGATCTCGTCGGCCACCTGGCCCTTGAACTTGCGCTTGAAGCCGGTGAGCGAATCCTTGCCCGCGGGGTAGTTGGGGGCGATCAGCACCATGCGGCCAAATTTCTGGTCTGCAGCAAACTGGCCGGCGGCTTCGTGAAACTGGTCGTTCTGGTAAGCCGTGCCGAAAAAGTAGGGGTTGCACTGCGCCCCTGCCAGCTGGCTGGGGCCTGCGTTGTTCGACAGGTAGGGCACCTTGGCGGCAAACAGCGTGGGCGCTACGGCCAGTGCCACATTGCTGGCAATGGGGCCGGTGAACAGGTCGATCTTTTCGCGCTGCACAAAGCGGTCTATCAGTTGCTTGGCCTGGTCGGGGCTGCCCGCCATGTCGGTCTGCACAAACTCTGCGGGCTGGCCGCCCAGCTTGCTGCCCAGTTGCTTGATGGCCAGCGCAAACCCATCGCGTGCCTCGGCGCCGGGGCCGGCAAACGGGCCCGACACATCCAGCGCCACCCCCACCTTGATCGGCGAGCCTTGGGCGTGGGCGGGGGCGCTGGCGAATGCAGCCAGCGTGGCCCAGGCCGTCAGGTGCGCCGTGCGGCGCAGCGTTGCAACGCAGAGAGAGCGGAAAAGGGGTGCCATCTTCAGGTCCTATCGGGAGAATGTGAAACGTGAGCGAGACGCGGATGCTACAGCCCTCCAAGAACCTGACTGGGCGCAGCAACCTGCCGAAATGCGGGGGGCGGGGCATGGGGCGAGAAGCCAGGCCGGGCGGCACGCCGCCAGACTCCTAGGTGACAGCCGCCCCGCCCGGCCTTGCGGCGGTGCGCCGTAACATTGGCGCAACCCCATATCACCCGCGCCACGCAGCCCTGCACCGAGTTTTCCGCCCCATGTACCAGCCCATCCACCCTCTGCGCAGCAGCACCCTGCCCCTGCGCCGCCTCACCTACCACGTGAACCACTGGGGCCCCGAGCAAAGCCCCCTGCCCCCGCTGGTGCTGCTGCATGGCTGGATGGACGTGGGCGCCTCGTACCAGTTCACGGTGGATGCGCTGCGCCAGCAGCGGCGCATTCTGGCGCCCGACTGGCGCGGCTTTGGGCAGACCAGCACGCCGCAGGCCGACCACTATGTGTTTGCCGACTACCTGGCAGACCTGGACATGCTGCTCGACCATTACGCCCCCGGCCAGGCCGTGGACCTGGTGGGCCACAGCATGGGTGGCAACGTGGCCATGATGTACGCGGGTGTGCGGCCCGAGCGCATTCGCCGCCTGGTCAACCTGGAGGGCTTTGGCATGCCCGCCACACGGCCGGCGCAGGCGCCCACGCGGTACGCCCAGTGGATCGATGAGATCAAGCAACTGCACCAGGGCGAAAAAACCCTGAACACTTACGACGACGCCAGCGGGGTGGCCCGCCGCCTGATGAAGACCAACCCCCGCCTCACGCAGGACAAGGCCGAGTGGCTGGCACAGCACTGGGCGCGGCCCAATGCCCAGGGCCGGTGGGAAATCCTGGGCGACCCGGCCCACAAGGTGACCAGCGCCCAACTGTTTCGCGTGGACGAGACGCTGGCCCTGTATGCCCGCATCACCGCCCCGGTGCTGGCGGTGGAGGCCAGCGACGACAGCCTGGGCCAGTGGTGGAAAGAGCGCTACAGCCTGGACGAATACCACGAGCGCCTTACCCATGTGCCCAACTGCCGCGTGGCCGTGGTGCAGGACGCGGGCCACATGCTGCACCACGACCAGCCCGAGGCCGTGGCACGGCTGATAGAAGAGTTTCTGGACTGAGGCGTGCCTGCGATATTGAGGGAAAAATGCCTCCAAGCCAATTGGTAAAAGCGCAAGCAGCTATTAAATAAATAGCAAATTCTTGAATCCCCAGGGAAATCAGGTACGCCGTGGGCGGGCCGTCTGAGCCAGTCCGGCGGGCGGGTTGCAGCACCGCCCCGCAAGCCCACGGCCTTGGCTATCCCCGTGTTCTTCGAGGAGATCAGCCCTTGGGGCGTCCCGTGAGAAAATCGCCGGTTATTTCACAGAACACACAGGATACGCACCATGGACGCAGAACGCATCAACCTCATCGGCACCACCCTGGCGGACCTGGCCACCCGCACGCAAGAGTTACGGAGGTATCTTTGACTTCGATGCCAAATTCGAACGTCTGAGAACCGTCAACGCATCGCTCGAAGACCCCTCGGTCTGGAACGACCCCAAGAAGGCCCAGGAACTGGGCAAAGAACAAAAGTCGCTCTCCAGTGTGGTCGTCACCCTGGACAAGCTGACCCGCGAGCTGGCCGACAACGCCGAGCTGTACGAGATGAGCAAGGAAGAAGGCGATGAAGCCGGCCTGCTCACCATCGAAGCCGAAACCGACAAGCTGCGCCCGCTGATCGAAGAGCTGGAATTCCGCCGCATGTTCAGCAACGAGGCCGATCCACTGAACTGCTTTGTGGACATCCAGGCCGGCGCCGGTGGCACCGAAGCGTGCGACTGGGCCAGCATGCTGCTGCGCCAGTACCTCAAGTACGCCGAGCGCAAGGGCTTCAAGGCCACGGTGGAAGAAGAAACCGCGGGCGACGTGGCGGGCATCAAGAGCGCCACGATCAAGATCGAAGGCGAATACGCCTACGGCCTGCTGCGCACCGAAACCGGCGTGCACCGCCTGGTGCGCAAGAGCCCGTTCGACAGCTCGGGCGGCCGCCACACCTCGTTTGCCTCGCTGTTCGTCTACCCCGAGATTGATGACTCGATCGAGATCAACATCAACCCGGCCGACGTGCGCACCGACACCTACCGTGCCTCCGGCGCGGGCGGCCAGCACATCAACAAGACCGACTCGGCCGTGCGCCTGACGCACATCCCCACCGGCATCGTCGTGCAGTGCCAGGACGGCCGCAGCCAGCACAGCAACCGCGACGTGGCCTGGCAGCGCCTGCGCAGCCGCCTGTACGACTACGAAATGCGCAAGCGCCAGGAAGAGCAGCAGAAGCTGGAAGACACCAAGACCGATGTGGGCTGGGGCCACCAGATCCGCTCGTACGTGCTGGACAACAGCCGTATCAAGGACTTGCGCACCAACGTGGAAGTTTCGGCCACGCAAAAGGTGCTGGACGGCGACCTCGATGTGTTCATCGAGGCCTCGCTCAAGCAGGGCGTGTGATGCGCCCCCTGCCGCAGCCGCTGGGCCCCGCCGCCCTGCCCCTGGGTGGGTGCCCGGCATGAGCCGCATCCCCACCCAGGCCATCATCTTCGACATGGATGGCACGATGATCGACTCCATGCCCTGGCACGCCCAGGCATGGGTCGAATTTGCGCGCCGCCGCCGCATGGACGTGGACGTGCCCGACCTGATGGCACGCACCACCGGGCGCAACGGTACCGAGTGCATCCGCGAGTTGCTGGGCCGCGAGGTGCCGCAGGACGAAGCCGACGCCCTGACCCGCGAGAAGGAAGACATCTACCGCGAGCTGTTCGGCCCCCGTTTTGCCGAAGTGGCAGGGTTTCGCCAATTTGCGCGGCAGGTGGCAGACCGCGGCTTGAAGGTGGCAGTGGGCACGGCAGGCGACATTCACAACGTGCACTTTGCCCTGTCGCACCTGCAGATGGATGTGCAGCCCCTGGCCATTGTGCGTGGCGATGAAGGTCTGCCGGGCAAGCCCGAGCCCGCCATCTTCCTGGAAGCTGCCCGCCGGATCGACGTGCCGCCGCAGCACTGCATAGTTTTTGAAGACGCCCCTTTTGGCATTGAAGCCGCCCGCCGCGCAGGCATGCGCGCCGTGGCGGTGTGCAGCACGCACAGCCCCGCGCAATTGGCAGGCCCCCATGTGCTGGCTGCCGTGCGCGATTACACCGAACTCATGAACACCGACTTTCTGGAGAGCATCCATGTTGCAACTGTCTAAAGAAGATGGACAGGCCGCGCCTGTAGCCATCCGCCGCGAAGACTACACCGCCCCCGCCTACTGGATCGACAGCGTTGAGCTCACGTTCGACCTGGACCCCGCCAAGACCCGCGTGCTCAACCGCATGACGCTGCGCCGCAACGCCGACGTGCCCGCGCAGCCGCTGCGCCTGCACGGCGAAGACCTGAACCTGGCCCGCGTGCTGGTCAACGGCCAGGGCACCTCCTTCAAGATGGACGGTGGTCAACTGGTGCTGGAAAACCTGCCCGAAGGCACCGACGCCTTCGCGCTCGAAATCTTCACCACCTGCGCGCCCGCCAAGAACACCAAGCTCATGGGCCTGTACGTGAGCAACGATTCGTTCTTCACCCAGTGCGAGGCCGAAGGTTTCCGCCGCATCACCTACTTCCTGGACCGCCCCGATGTGATGGCCAGCTACAGCGTGACGCTGCGGGCCGACAAGACGCAATACCCCGTGCTGCTGAGCAACGGCAACCTGGTGGACAGCGGCGACCTGGAAGACGGCCGCCACTTTGCCAAGTGGGTGGATCCGCACAAGAAGCCCTGCTACCTGTTTGCCCTGGTGGCGGGCAAGCTGGTGGCACGGGAGCAAAAGATCCGCACCCGCGCGGGCACAGATCACCTGCTGCAGGTGTATGTGCGCCCCGGCGACCTGGGCAAGACCGAGCACGCCATGAATTCGCTGATGGCCAGCATTGCCTGGGACGAAGCCCGCTTTGGCCTGCCGCTGGACCTGGAGCGCTTCATGATCGTCGCCACCAGCGACTTCAACATGGGCGCCATGGAAAACAAGGGCCTGAACATCTTCAACACGAAGTACGTTCTGGCCAGCGAAGCCACCGCCACCGACACCGACTTTGCCAACATCGAGAGCGTGGTCGGTCACGAGTACTTCCACAACTGGACTGGCAACCGCGTGACCTGCCGCGACTGGTTCCAGCTGAGTCTGAAGGAAGGCCTCACGGTCTTCCGTGACCAGGAATTCAGCATGGACCTGGCGGGCAGCCCGTCGGCCCGCGCCGTCAAACGCATCGAAGACGTGCGCGTGCTGCGCACCGCACAGTTCCCCGAAGACGCAGGCCCCATGGCCCACCCGGTGCGGCCTGACAGCTACGTCGAGATCAACAACTTCTACACCGTCACGATCTACGAAAAAGGCTCCGAGGTCGTGCGCATGCAGCACAACCTGGTGGGCCGCGACGGTTTTGCCAAGGGCATGAAGCTGTACTTCGAGCGCCACGACGGCCAGGCCGTGACCTGTGACGACTTCGTACAAGCCATTGCCGATGCCAACCCGGCAAGCCCCTTGGCGCAGCATTTGCCCCAGTTCAAGCGCTGGTACAGCCAGGCCGGCACACCCCGCGTGCGCGCTACGGGCGTGTATGACGCCGCCACGCGCAGCTACGCGCTCACGCTGTCGCAAAGCTGCCCCGCAACGCCCGGCCAGCCGAGCAAAGAGCCGTTTGTGATTCCGGTAGAGCTGGGGCTGCTCAGCGCATCGGGCGCCCCCTTGGCCCTGCAACTGGAGGGCGAAGGCGCCAGTGGTGCAACGTCTCAAGTGCTGGTGCTGACCGAAGCGTCGCAAACCTTCACCTTCACCAACCTGGATGCAGCCCCGGTGCCATCGCTGCTGCGCAACTTCAGCGCGCCCGTGGTGCTGGACATCGACTACACCGATGCCGAACTGCTGACCCTGCTGGCGCACGACACCGATGCCTTCAACCGCTGGGAAGCAGGCCAGCGCCTGGCACTGCGCATTGCTATCAATCACATAGCTGGCAGCGCTGATCTGGCGGGCGCTACAGGCACTTTTGAGCCTAAACTTCTGGGCACTGCTTTTGTGGAGGCCATGCGCGCCGTGCTGCGCCATCCCGCCCTGGACGCAGCCTTCAAGGAACTGGTGCTCACCCTGCCTTCAGAGACCTACATCGCCGAGCAACTGGACGTGGTGGACCCGCAGCGTATCCACGCCGTGCGCGAAGCCATGCGCACCGAACTGGCGCTGGCCTTGCAGGCCGATTGGGAATGGGCCTGGGAACAACACCAGAACACCGGTGGCTACCGACCCGACAGCGTGTCTGCCGGCCGCCGCGCACTCAGCGGCATGGCCTTGCACATGCTGTGCATCGCCGCCAAGACCACGGGCGATGCCGTCTGGCCCGGCAAGGCCTACCAGCGTTTCAAGGACGCCGGCAACATGACCGACCGCTTCAACGCCCTCACAGCCCTGGTCGCCAGCGGCCATGAGCTGGCCGCCCCTGCCCTGGCCCGCTTCCACGCTCTGTTCAAGGACGAACCCTTGGTCATCGACAAGTGGTTTGCCCTGCAGGCGGGCGCCCCGGACCGGGGCGGTAACATCCTGCCCATCGTGCGCCAGCTGATGCAGCACCCGGACTTCAGCCTCAAGAACCCCAACCGTGCGCGGAGCGTCATCTTCAGCTACTGCAACGCCAACCCCGGCGCCTTCCACCGCCAGGACGCAGGTGGCTATGTGTTCTGGAGCGAGCGCGTGATTGAGCTCGACGCCATCAATCCGCAAGTGGCTGCCCGCCTGGCCCGCGCACTGGACCGCTGGAAGAAGCTGGCTGACCCCTGGCGCACCGCAGCCCGCGAAGCCATCGCCCGCGTGGCCGCCCGCGAGGGACTGAGCAACGACGTGCGCGAGGTCGTCAACCGCGCGCTGTCTGAATAATCAAGGAGAACCCCCATGGCAAAACCCATCAGCCTCACCCGTTACCTCGTCGAGCAGCAACGCGTTGACGGCCACATCCCCGGCGACCTGCGCCTGCTGCTGGAGGTCGTTGCCCGCGCCTGCAAACGCATCAGCCAGGCCGTGAACAAAGGCGCGCTCGGCGGCGTGCTGGGCAGCGCCGACAGCGAGAACGTGCAAGGCGAAGTTCAGAAGAAACTGGACATCATTGCCAACGAAGTGCTGATCGAAGCCAACGAGTGGGGCGGTCACCTGGCAGCCATGGCTTCAGAAGAGATGGACAGCATCTACCTGGTGCCCAACCGTTACCCACAAGGCGAATACCTGCTGCTGTTCGATCCCCTCGACGGCTCCAGCAACATCGATGTGAACGTGAGCATCGGCACCATCTTCAGCGTGCTCAAGAAGCCCGAAGGCTCGCCTGGCGTGACCGAGCAGGACTTCCTGCAAGCCGGCGCCCAACAGGTCGCAGCCGGCTATTGCGTCTATGGCCCGCAAACCACCCTGGTGCTCACGGTGGGCGATGGCGTGGCCATGTTCACCCTGGACCGCGAACAAGGCTCCTTCGTGCTCACGCAAGAAAACGTGCGCATCCCTGAAGACACCAAGGAATTCGCGATCAACATGAGCAACATGCGCCACTGGGACGAGCCCGTGAAGCGTTACATCGACGAATGCCTGCAAGGCAAGGAAGGCCCGCGCGGCAAGGATTTCAACATGCGCTGGATCGCCTCCATGGTGGCCGACGTGCACCGCATCCTGACCCGCGGCGGCGTTTTCATGTACCCCTGGGACAAGCGTGAGCCCAACAAGCCAGGCAAGCTGCGCCTCATGTACGAAGCCAACCCCATGAGCTGGCTGGTCGAACAAGCCGGCGGCGCAGCCACCAACGGCAAGCAACGCATTCTGGACATCCAGCCCCAGCAACTGCACGAACGCGTGAGCGTCATCCTCGGCTCCAAGAACGAAGTGGAGCGGGTCACCAGCTACCATTCGACGCTATAATTTGAGTCTAAAGCCGGAGTAGCTCAGTCGGTAGAGCAGCTCATTCGTAATGAGAAGGTCGGGTGTTCGATTCATCTCTCCGGCACCAAATTTGATAGCAATATCAAGCACTTAAGCCATCCCTCGGGATGGCTTTTTTGTTTATGGCGTGTGCTCAAACACGAAACAGACACAGCACGGCGTCAGTCGTGTCGCTCTCTTACGAGAGCGATCCGCGCGTCAGCGACGGCTCTTCGTCTTCTTGTCCCTCGGGAACAGCCCCCGGTTCCGCTGCTCCAGGTATTCGCCCATGAGTTCCAGCGGAGGCACGCCAAGCGCTTCGGCGAACTCCACCAACTCGACGGCATCGATCCGCCGCTCTCCGCGCTCGCACTTGGACACGAAGGTCTGGGTGTTTTCAAGGCGCTCGGCCAACTCGACCTGAGACACACCAACGCGCTTACGAGCCGCCTTGAGGACGGACAGCAAGAGCTGGTAGTCGGTGTTGTGGGTCGATTGGGACATCGTGCAGTGACTCGAAGATCAGTGCACGCTAAAGTCCGTGTTGGATTAGTCCAAAATCGACTATTTATTGATGGGAGGATGCATGAAGCGAACAGCAATTCTTTTACTGGTGGTCGTGGTTCTGGCCTGGGTCGGCTCGAAGATGGTTCCTCGATCTGAGCCCGCCTTGGCAGCAGTGCCGGCATCGTCGCAAGCGGTGAAGGCATCGCAGCCTCAGACGCCTCTTACCGCTGTCGAGAAGAAAGCCCAGCAGGAAAAATGGTTCGGTGCAGAAACGATAGTCGCTGCCCAGCGGGCTGTCCGGGCCTCGTTGAAGGACCCGGACTCGGCGAAGTTCAAAGACGTCTACGCGAACTACACCGAGGAATTCCAAGTGGTCGCCTGCGGCCAGATCAATTCCAAGAACAGCCTCGGCGGGTACACCGGCTTCAAGCGCTTCGTGTCCAACGGCAGGACCGCAATCATCGAGGGACGCGACAACATCACCGACGCTTGGAAAGGCGCCTGCCAATAGGCGGCCCGTCGGCGTCACCCGAGGACGAGCCACTTGCAGCGGCCAGCGTCAATCAACGATTCAAGCCTGTTGCAACCCGTCAACGGCGCTCCGCATTTGATGATATTTTTTGCTGGACGCCTCACTCAAACTTCTCTCCAGCGCGCAAGTAAACCGAGCGCCTGTCGGGGCTGGCCACCTCGCCCAGGTGTCTCATCAACTTACTGGAGAGATTCATATGGGCAGCAAGAAAATTGACCTCGCACAGATCGATCGCCTGATCGAGCTGACCCTCGCAGTCGGCCGCGAAATCGGCCATCTCGGCGGCATCCGGCTTATGTCCGCCAGCAAGGCAATGGAGCGGGGACATATCAGCCCGCGGAAGATCTACGAAGCCTGCGAGGCAGACATCGGGGACGAATTGCTGAACCGCGGATTCGTCGCTCCGAAGGACTCCCCTGTGCCGGGGGTCGAATCCTGCGGGTTGACGGCCATTGCGGGCTACTTGGAGTTGAAGAGGATCTACGGGAACGAGTGGGTTTCCGAAGCGATCCTCCCCTTCGTCAAGAGCTGGCAGTGTCCCAGCGAGGCGCCCTATTCAAATCCGGCCTTCTGGTTGAAGTCGGCCGAGCTTTCCTACCGTGCGATCAAGTACAGCGCATGCGACAAGCGTGAAAGGTCGTTGACCGATGCGGACGTGAAGCTGGTTAATGAGTTGAGGGAATTGGCCGCCTGATCCAATGTCAGCGGGCCATCGCGCCCAAGAGCATGAAACGAAAGGGCCACCTCGACGGTGGCCCTTTTCTATGCACGGCGGGGGCACGCGGTCAGACTGGATCGCTCTCGGCCACGCGCTGACGCTCGGGCACCGTGGCGCCCTTCTTGCGCATGTCGTGGGCGTACCACCTGACCGACTTGGCGGATGCCTGCGCGCCCTCGATCTGCGCGTTGACCATCTCGGCGATGACGCCGTGCGGGTAGCCCGCGGGGTCCATCAGCAGCTCGCGGGCGAGTCGGCCGATGCCCTTGCCGCTGGGCTTCTTCTCGGTCTCTGTCGGGGCTTCTGTCGCTTCGACAGCATCGGCCTGCTGCTGTGCATGCGGCTCGGTCACCTCGGCGCCCTGTGGCTGCCCGAACGACGCGACGTCGATGTTCTTAGCTGCCGCGACCGACTCGATTCGGTCTAGCAGCTTGCCTCGGGTCGCAAAGGTCTTCGGCCCAGCGGCCTTGTCGGCGATCTGGTTGTGCAGGGCCAGCAGGTCCTTGGTGCTCATCTCTTGCAGGTTCATCTCACGCTCCAGTGGTTGGGTGTGAGGTCATTAGGTCGTGTTCGTGGGGTTCCGGGAGCCCCCTGTCGGCGAGTTCTCCTCTACTGCCTTGCTGTTGGCCTGACCGGCGGATGTCGGCAATAATTGGATACATGCCCACTCTCTGGGCTACAAATCCACCTTGGAGGAAGGCATGGCAGAAGAGAAGAAGAAGGGCTACCCGAAGATCCCGCGGGCGAACTGGTTTCTGCTTCGTGATAAGTTCAAGCAGCGGACGCCGGAACGCGTCTCGCCCAGCTATGTCGCCAGCGCGCTGAGCATGGGCGAGGCCTCGGCAAGTGCAAACATCATTCCACCGCTACGCGCGTTCGGCTTGATCGACGACGCTGGCAAGCCCAGCGACCTCGCCTACGACTGGCGCGACGACACCAAGTACGCCGAGGTTTGCAAGCAAATTCTCGAGGCCACCTATCCGCAGGAACTCAGGGACCTGTTCCACGACGCGAGTGCTCCTGCGAAAAATGTCGAGAGCTGGTTCGCTAGGGACGCGAAGGTCGGCCAGGCGGCGGCGAGGGCGTACGCAGCCACCTTCCTGATGTTGCTTGAGGCCGACCTTGCGAAGGCGAAGGAGCAGAACGGCTCGAAACCAAAGACCACAAATGCGGCAGGTAAGCCGTCGAAAGCGACTGCCCCTGCGAAGGCAGCGAAAGCAGTTCCGGCCGCAGCCGCTCCGACTGCCCATGAGGTCGCCAAGCCAGTCAATGAGCACGGGGGATCGGGTGACGACGGCGGTGGACGACGGGGCTTCAGCCCGAAGCTGCACGTGGACATCCAGATCCACATCTCGCCGGATAGTAGCCCCGAGCAGATCGACAAGATCTTCGAGAGCATGGCGAAGCACCTACCGCTCAAGGGCTGATTGAATGGACATCGAGAGCGCGCTGCTCGGAGTCCGTCAGCTCAGGGACAGCATGCGCGCTAAGAACCCGCCACCCGAGGAGGGAGCGCCGAGCGCCGAGGAGCCTGTCATCTACTTCTCGCTGGTTCGCAATACCCGTGGTTACCTTGAGCGACTGGTTCACCAGATAAACGGGTCCTACTCGAACGGTTGGTACGACGCTTCAGCCGTCATGATCCGGAGACTGGTGGAGACGCTCATCATCGAGGTGTTCGAGAAGCACGGGATTGCATCAAAAATCCAGAACTCTGCTGGCGACTTCTTCTACCTGCGGGACCTCATCGGCGTCCTCGTCGGAGAGAAGACCTGGAACCTCAGCAGGAACGCGAAGGCTGCCCTGCCAAGGCTCAAGGACGTGGGCGACATGTCCGCGCATAGCCGGCGTTTCATTGGCCAGCGTCAGGACATCGACAAGCTCATCAACGACCTGCGGGTTGTGGTCCAAGAGCTCGTCACGCTGGCGCACCTGAAGTAGCAGAAGCGCGACCCACTGACATGCAGTTAGCTGGTGAACGGCCGTAACTCCATGAAAAAGAAGGGGATGCTTTTTGTGCATCCCCTCCGAAACACGGCGGAGCAACCTCGGCCTCTGCTCCGACTCCGCCGCTGGCACCAAACCTAGTGCATGTGGGCGAGCGGGTGGCGCTCGGCCTCGGCGAGGTCCTCGCGGGAGACGTAGGCGTCCCACGCGCGGGTGTAGTGGTAGCCAAGGAGGCGCGCGGCGTCATCGAAGTCTGCCGACCAGGGCTCGACCCCGACGCAGCTCGCCTGCTCAGCCAGTCCGTCGAGGATGTCCGCACCAGAACGCAGGGCGCGGGCCAACCCAGCGAGCGCGACCGCGACCGGGTGGCGCGCCTCGTAGGTGGGCTGCTTAGTCATCGCCGATCACCCCGCGGTCGATCGCCTTCTCGCGCAGGCCCAGGGCCACCGTGTTGAGCGGGTTGCTCTTGCCGGAGCGGAAGGTGCGGATGGAGACCAGGATGCCCTGCAGGCGCAGGTCGCCCAGCTTGATCCACTCCTGGACCTGCAGGTACTCCGGCATCTGCATGGCGAGGGCGAACTCGGCCGGGCCGTGGGGGCGGTCCTTGGTCGGCATCCGGTCAAGGAGACTCAGCACGGCGGCGGCAAGCGGCACGTTCTGCGTGGAGACGGCGAGTTGCGCCATGCTTGCCAATTCGGCAGGTCCCGCGTGCTGGAGTTGCTGAAGATAGTCCGTCCGCTTGGGATCGCCCAGCGCGGCGCGAGACAGCACCTTCGCGGGGCTGTCGTAGAACTGGCGCTGGTCGATGAGCTGCGCGTGGGGAGCCCCCGCGTCCTTGATGAGCTTGTCGAGCTCGGCCTCTGCGTTGTCCTTGATCTGCCGCACGCTGGCGAGCGTCTCTTGTTCGGCGAACCGCGCGAGGTCACCTGCGCTCAGGCCGGGCGCCGCCTTCCAGCGTTCGGCGATCTGACGCTTGCGCTCGGCCACGTCCTGGTTCAGACGGGCGATGACCTTCAGGGTCCGCGTGTGGAGGGCGTCGAGGCTGGACGCGAGCGCGCCGATTTCGGCGGCGGTGAGGATGGGGGTATTCGACAGTGCAGGCATGGCTCGTGGCTCCTATGAGGTTGAGGTCCTCCGGTCGCCTTCACGAGCGCATGCACCAAGCCTTGATGCGGGTCGCACGCCATCGGCGACCGGAATGACTCTGATCGTGTCGTGGTGCCTTGTCCGAAGACACCAACGTTTGCCATGCCGTGTCCTGCTCAGGGTCGAGCAGTCACGCCGCCATGCACACCAAGGGCTTAGCGGCGACGGCCCGCCGACA
This sequence comes from Acidovorax sp. IB03, assembly GCF_016406015.1. Taxonomy (NCBI): domain Bacteria; kingdom Pseudomonadati; phylum Pseudomonadota; class Betaproteobacteria; order Burkholderiales; family Comamonadaceae; genus Acidovorax; species Acidovorax sp. IB03. Next base: position 27,790 of record NZ_JAEFCH010000040.1, read on the forward strand.
GCAAATCAGGGAGCGCGTGCGGCCAGCGCCTTGGCAACCTTCATGAAGTCCTCATCGCAGTGATTGGAGCGCATCTGGTTGTACAGGACGCAGACAACCCGAACGTTGCCGGGCACGTAGCCAAGCGCATTGTCCAAGCGATCAACGCTAGGAGCCCAGGGACGCCGCGTCGCCGAATCCTCCCACTCCCAAGAGAGCGGAAGACCTGTCGCCGAACACAGCATCGGAGCCAGCATTTCCTCGATCATTTCGACCGTGATGGTGCATTGGTGGTCGCGTTGCCGAGCATGGGCGCGGCACTGGTTCAAGAGCTGGCGCGCTGGATTCCCGGTCCTCCAGCGACGGGCGGTTTCCCGGCCTTCGTCAGGGTCCTTCGTTCGGATGCGCCGATTGGAATCACGGTTGGCCTCGCGCTGCCGCTCAACCCACTGCGCCCCATGCCGCCGAAAGTTCGAGCGATACACGTTAAGGGAGCCCAGGCTGGCTGGCTTGCCCGTATCAGCCTCGCACAGCCTCGCCAATTCGCCTAGGTTCATTACGCCGGCGGCCATGTGGCGCGCTGCGACTTCCATCAGTGATTCCATCTCATCTTGCCCAATTGATCGATGCCCTTATCCTGTCGTGTTCTTCTTTCCGCGCGAGCCATCGCAGCTCAACGGAATCAAGGCTCGGCGTCGCGCCGCCGCCTGATCGACAGTCAGATGGCTCAGATGAGCTTCGCGCCTCTGGCCCGGTTCTCCTCGCCGTCATGCTTGCAGGGCAGGCATAGGCGCACCCTTGTCACGTCGGGGCTGAAGTGTGGATCGCCGCAGCACATGCACCTGAGCCAGCCCACGCGCCTGACGACGCGGGGCGGGTCAAAGTTCGGGTCCATGACGGGTGCGCGTCGCACGCCCCCATCGTAGGCCCATTGGCCGGGCTCGACTGTCTCGCGCCCGACCCTGCGCTCACTGGCCGCGATTGGTGCAGCCATGTTCCCGGCGTTCCTCGTACTCGCGGCTCATCCGTTCCCACGTCTCGGCGCCAATACGAGGGATCGGGCCGATTACCGTCATCTCGCAGCGCTTCGAGAGGGCATCACGCCCGCCAAGTGCTGCGACCGTCTCCGGCGCGGTCTGCTCAAAGGCGTCCAGGTTGCGGTCGATCTGTTCGGCACGATGCAGAGCCTCGGCCACGGTCATGGGTTCATTCGCCATCGTCTTGCTCCTCAGGTTTATTGGCCGCGTACTTGGCGAGCAGGGCCGTGAGCTGCGCCCGCTCCTCGCTGGGCATGCGCAGCAGGGCATCGGCGTCTAGGCCGACCGAGTCGACCTTGACCTTGAGCCTGTCGGCCATCTGGTCGCCATAGCGGAACTTGAGAAGGACTTCGAGAAGACGGTCGCTGTGGCGCTTCACCGTCAGCGGTCGTTCTTCCCCGGTCGCGGGATCGACCTGGGTCGCGAGGCGCCCTTGATGAATGACCGGCTCATCGAAGCCCAGCGCGCCGCGGCGATAAGCCTCGTCCAGCAGACTGTCGAGCGCCACCTCAATGGCCTTCTCCCAGCGGCTTCGGAAGTCTGGGTCATTAGCCTTGTGATAGAAGGCCGTCTGCCTCGTGATGCCGGCCGCCGTTGCGGCCTGCTTCGGCGAGCAGGTGTCCTCCAGCACCTGGAAGAATACCTCTCGGCGCTCGGGCGTGAAGATGTTGGGAATCATGCTGCCGTCTCCAAAATTGGCTTACGACTGTGATGGTGTCGTGACAGGCGCGCGTGGGATGCCATCGTTCATCCATGCCGATCAAGGACATGGAGAGCTGCGGCGTACTGCCTGACGATCAGGGGGCGGATCGGGCCGATGATTCGGCTCGCGCGTGAAGGACAAGACGCGCAGGGTTTGGCGCGTTCGACCACCGTGATTCCCTCTTTGAAGGGGTTCGGTTTTCGATCGTCAAGGCGATTGTCAAGGTCGTCGTCTATAGACTGACGACCATCCTGACAATCAAATCCTCCAGTGACTTTCGCTTTGACAATCGGGTGGCCGAAAGTGGCCTAAGTGCTTGTCGCGCTGAGATTGTCAGCTCGACAATCGAACCTGACAATCGGCGACAATCCGATTGTCAGGGGGCGTGACAATCGAACTTCGAAAGTCGTGCCCCGTGACAATCGAAATTGCCTGCTCACCCCTCCGTCCTGACCAGGATTCCGAGCTTCGGGTTGCGCGGGTCTGCGGGTTCCTGCCACACCAGCCCGCCGTCTGCTGACTGCTTGGCGTTGTCACGGGTGCAGTGCTTGGGGATCGCTTCCTCAATCCTGCTGCGCGCCGTCTTGTCTGCCACCCCATCGCGCTCGCAAACGGCTTCGGCCAACTCCTTCAACGGCACGCTGCCACCGCGCTCGCTCGCCATCTGGCGCGCCAGCTCCACGATCAGGTCCGTCCTGCCATCAAAGTCACCACCCGCATCGACCATCACAGTCGGCTTGAGAACAAGGGAGTCGGCTGCCTTCTCCAAGTTGAAGCGCATAGGCCCTTCGCGCTCGGCGTCCTTCTGCTTGTGCACGGCGACCTTGATCGAGTGACCGTCGGTGGAGCGCTCCACCTCGACGGTCGTGTCCATCGCGCCTAGCAGCGCCGTGCTGCCGCGCATGCCTTTGCTCACGTCCTTGCCCGAGTGGTGGACCACGACCACGGCGGCGCCAGTCGCGTCGCGCAGCTTCTTCATGCTGGCGATGTAGCGGCCCATGTCCTTCGCCGAGTTCTCGTCGGCACCCGCGGCGGTCTGGTTCAGTGTGTCGATGACGATCAGGCGCAGCGGCCCGAGTTCATCGGTCACAGCCTGGACGAAGGCGCGCACACCGCCATCCTTCTCGGCTGCGAGGTTGAGCTCGTCGCGCATGAGGTGGAGTTGGAACGCACGGCCCTGTGCCCCGCGATTTACCTTCCAGGCGCGCATGCGCTTGCCGAGACCCGGTGCCCCCTCCGCCGCGATGTACAACACGCCGCCCCGCTCGACGGTGCGCCCGTGCCAGTCCATGCCGCTCGCAATGGCCATCGCCATGTCCACTGCAAGGAATGACTTGCACGATTCGGGTGGCCCGTAGATCGCTGCGATGCTGGCTTCGACCAAGACGCCTTGCACCAGCCACTTCGGCGGCGGCAGCCTCTCCACCTCGTCGATGCTCAGGAAGCGCCAGCGGCTGGATTCGGCTTCGACGGTGCCGTCGTCCTCCCACACGTCGAAGTCGTCCTCTGGGTCCGGCGATGCGATGTCGCCGCCGACCTCTTGCAGGTACATGCGCAGCGTGGCCGTCGTGATCTTCTGGTCGCGGTTGACGTGCAGCGAGTCCCAGCGGCGGCCGACGATCCAGTCCTGGTCGGCGTACTCGGGATCGCCCATGCACCAGTCGATGAACTCCTGCCTCCCTTCGCCGTCGGTGGCGTAGTGGCAGGCCATCATCAGTTCCTTCCAGCGCTCGTGCTGCTTCTTGCCGAAGTCGCAAGGGTCGAGCTGTTCCAGTGTTTTCGCCAGCAGCTCAGGCGTGAGTTCGCCAGCGTCCGATGATGCCGCGGCAACGCGCTCCGGCCTGCGAGCCATCTTCAGCACGTTCGACGGCAAGTCAGGCATGTCGGCCAGCGGCGGCGAGTCGGTGGCCCATTCGTAGCGACCGCCTGTTGGGTGGACGGAGCCGGCAGCGACCACCTGGCGGCCGAGCGACTTGAACTCCAGCCCCGCATAGCCCTCGATGCTTTCCAGCAGCACCGCACCCGCAGGTTTCCTGAAGTAGTAGTGGTGCCCCGGTGTATTCAGGTTGCCGGTGAGAACGTGGGGCGCTGCTGACAGGTCGATGCCCGTGTCGGCCACCAGCTTGTCGAGGCTGTTCGTGCCGTCGGGGAAGTGGCGCGGGTCAACGTCCAGCACAACCACGTCGGCGGGCAGGCGGACACCCAGATTCAGACGTTCGCGCTGCGCCCGTTCGAGCGTTTCGGCGTGGTCGTACTGCCGGGTTGTCCAGCGGCCGTCGGCGGGGGCCTTGCCGAGTTCGCGCCCATCGCGGCTGATCGCATTCCAGCAGTGCAGCGGGATCAGTTCCAGGCGGGCGCCACGGTACGGCCGCACGTCATCGAACGATGGTGTAGGCGCTTGGCGCATCCCGGCATCATTTGATCCGGTGAGCTTGCTCACCTCTCCAGGTTGTTGACCATTGGCGCCCACGGACTCGTCCCCCGTGGGCGTTTTCTTTTGTTCGCTCATCGGTCAGCCCTCCACGTTCGCGCGATCGACACGGGCCTTGCGCGACTCGTAAGAGCGGGACAGCGGCTGGACCTCGACCATGTAGGCGCGCAGGTCGCCGACGCGATAGCGGATGACCTTTGGGCCGACGCGCTGGTAGGTCGGGCCGCGGCGCTGGCTGCGATACCAGTTCAGGGCGTTGGGGCTGAGGCGCAGGAAGGCGGCGGCCTCGTGGACGTTGAGCAGCGCCTCGTCGGGCAGCGCATGAAGTTCGCGCAGTTCGGCGAGCGTTACCGTCAAGCGGGTGGGGTTCGTCATCTCTTGGACTCCGTTCAGCGATCCCCGCAAGGCGATGTGCCGGTGCGGGGACTGCCTGCTGTGCGTCGCAGAGATGGACCCGTTAGCTCCCCTCAGTCAGCGGGGCGGGTCGCTCATGTATGGCCTGAGCAAGCCTCGGTCGGTGTCACCCGACGAAAATGAATATGCCACAAGGCGATGGTGCGAAATACCATTACTTCTTCGGCCGTCCAGGTGAGTCGGTGGCGAGCCGAACAGGTCCAGGCGGCTCGGTATCAGGCCGAACCGCACCGGGCGCGACACGGGCCGTCTGGTGAGACCGTGCGGCTATTCCTTGGGCTGCGGCGGCCACTCTCCGGGCGTCCAGGTCAGACCGAGTGCGTCCAGCACATTGGCCGACGCCTTCTCCTGCCACGTCCGCAGGTGGTGCAGGCTGGGGTTCAGGTAGCCCATCGTGACGTTGCCCGCAGCGTGGTTCAGCAGGAATTTCAACTCGGCGATGGGCACGCCCGATTCAAGAGCCAGCGTTGCGTAGGTATGGCGGAGGGCATGGCCGATCAAGTCGCCCAGCTCGTACTGCGCCACCTCGGCGACATGGCCCGACTTCGAGTCGGCAGGGAACAACCAAGGCGAGCGCCGATAGGCCAGCTTGTTCTGCTCGGACCTGTGGGCTACGAGGTCTTGCAGTGGGCCGGACAGAGGCAGGTCGAAGGCGCGGGCGGCCCCACCCTTGGGTTTCGGCACATGCAGGGCGTCGCCCGTCTGGTTCAGTTGCTCGGCCCTCGCCTCGCAGGCGGCGGTGCGGCGCATGCCGGTCAGGATCATGAAAAGATGGAGGTCGCGGCGCACGGGGCTGCCCAGCGCGACCACCGCCTTGCCCCACGCCTTCAGCTTCTCGGCGTTGGCATCCACCTTGCGGCGCTTGAGACCGTGGTAATCGACGTTGGCGGTTGGATTCGCGGGAAGGTCGGGGTGCTCGCGCAACCCGCGGTTGTAGACGGCGCGCAGGATGCGGAAAACGGTATCTGCTGTGGGCGCGCCATGCTTTGCGGTGATGCGGACGTGGCGCTCGCGCACGCCGGCACGGTCCGCGCCGAGTTCGGCCAGCGGTGTGTCGAGCCAGTCGGATAGGTACTGATCGCAGCAGTAGCGGTAGTCGTCCTTGGTGCGCTGAGCCAACGGCTTGGCGGTGAGGTGCAGGTCGAGTGCCTGCCTGAGCGTGATGCCCTGCGCCCGCGCCTTGCGGCGCTCCTCGTTCGGGTTTGTGCCGCTGCGCATGCCGACGAGGGTCTGCCTGGCGGCATCGCGGGCTTGCTTGGCGTCGAGCGCGGGATGGTCGCCCAGCTTCGCGCGAACCTGCTTTCCGTTGACCAGCGACTGGACGTAGTAGGCCCGCTTGGTCGCGGTCACGATGAGGTAGAAGCCCCTGAGTTCGGGGTCGGCGTAGAGCACGGGCTTGCCGCGCTCGGCGTATGGTGCCCTCTCGACGAGGGCCTGCGTTATCTTGGCTTTCATGCGTTGGCTCCGAGTGAAGCGGGCCACGGCGCGAACACGGTTTAGCACCACAAGGTGCCGTGTGTTCGCACGACGTTTTGCCCGCTGACAGAGCCATTAAGTCGCGGTTTTGCTTGCTTGTAAGCGCCCTATGCCATCTAATATCGAATCATGGTGTGGCCTATGCGTGCCGATTCGTAATGAGAAGGTCGGGTGTTCGATTCATCTCTCCGGCACCAAATAAAAGGCCCTGATTCGCAAGAGTCAGGGCTTTTTTATTGGCGATGGGCGGGAGAGGAGATGCAATCGAATAGCTTCAGCTCTCGGGACCTGAGCCGAGCAGATGCCGACTTTGATGATCGGCACCAGTCACTCGAACGCGCCTCGAACTCAAACACATAGCAACTCACGCTAATGTGGTGTATCAAAAATAGATAGAACTATTTTGACCGGTGTTGGTCGAATCAGCTTCCTTATAG
>NZ_JAEFCH010000041.1:0-34098 GCF_016406015.1 Acidovorax sp. IB03
AAGACCCAGTATCCCGTCAAAAAAATGCCGCTCAGACTTAACTGAGCGGCATTGCCCGCTTGGGGGCTTTGTTTTTGGTGGGTGGCCTGTGAGGTTGGCAGATAGGTGAAGCCGCTGCACCGGCTGTTTGTTGACTTGCGTCATGCCCCTATGGGTGGGGGCGTGGCACTCTCGTCGGTTCCGTTTTTTGTTGCCCCCATCCATGTCCGCTGTCAGCCTGCAGATCATCCGTGAAGAACACGCTTCCATTGCTGCAGTGCTGCGCTCTTTGCAAGCGCTGGTGGACCAGGGGCCGGGCGACAACCCACCCTCGTTCTTCGATGGGGCGCGGGCGATTCTTTTCTACATAGACGAGTTTCCTGAGCGCGAGCACCATCCCAAGGAGTCCGAGCACCTGTTCCCCCGCGTGGCGCAGCGTGCGCCCCATGTGGCCGAGGTGATTGCGCGGCTGGATGCTGAGCATGTCCGTGGCGAAGCCGCAGTGCGCGAGCTGCAGCATTTGCTGCTGGCCTGGGAGCTGATGGGGGAGGGGCGCCGTGAGGTGTTTACTGAGGCGCTGTGGCGCTACCTGGCCTTTTACCGCGAGCACATGCGCCTGGAAGAAACCATGGTGCTGCCTGCAGCGCAGGCGTACCTGGATGACGATGACTGGGCTGCCGTGGATGCCGCGTTTGCCACCAACGTGAACCCGCTGGCCCATGGCCGCCCACGCGACCCGGCGTATGACCGGCTCTTCACCCGCATCGTGATGCGGGTGAAGAGCCCCTTGGGCCAGGGCTGAGCGGCCCTGCCTGGCCCGTGGGGCGCAGCGATCAGCCTGCCAGGGTGGGGTAGTCGGTGTAGCCCTTGGCACCGCCGCCGTACAGGGTGTCGCGGTTCAGCTCGTTGAGCGGCGCGTTTTGCTTGAGGCGTTCCACCAGGTCGGGGTTGGAGATGAAGGGGCGGCCAAACGCCACGATGTCGGCACCGTTGGCCAAGGCGGCTTCTGCCAGGGCTCGGTCGTAGCCGTTGTTCACCATCCAGGCGCCCTTGCCACCGGCGGCGCGGTAGGCGTTGCGCAGTTCGGCGTAGTCAAAGGGGCGGTCGGGCAGCTCGCGCGGGCCGCCGGTGGCGCCTTCGATGACGTGCACATAGGCCAGGCCCAGCTTGCCCAGTTCGCGCACCACGTAGTCAAACAGCGGCTGTGGGTTCTCGTCCACGATGTCGTTGGCGGGGGTGACGGGCGAGAGGCGAATGCCGGTGCGGCCGCCGCCGATTTCATCGACGATGGCGCGGGTCACTTCCAGCAGCAGGCGTGCGCGGTTCTTGATGCTGCCGCCGTAGTCGTCGGTGCGCTGGTTGGCGCCCGTCTTCAGGAACTGGTCAATCAGGTAGCCGTTGGCCGCGTGGATTTCCACGCCATCAAAGCCAGCGGCAATGGCATTGCGCGCGGCATGGCGGTAGTCCTGCACGATGCGGGGCAGTTCTTCGGCGTCGAGCGCGCGGGGCTCGGACGTGTCGGTGAAGGTGGGCACGCCGTCCTTGAGCAGCACCGTTTTGGCATGGGCGCGGATGGCCGAAGGCGCCACAGGCTTGGCATGGCCGGGCTGCAGCGAGGTGTGCGAGATGCGGCCCACGTGCCACAGCTGCACCACGATCTTGCCGCCGGCCTCGTGCACGGCGCGCGTCACCTTCTTCCAGCCGTCAAGCTGCTCCGTGCCGTACAGGCCGGGCACGTCAGCGTAGCCCTGGCCTTCAGGGCTGATGGCGGTGGCTTCCGAGATGATCAGCCCGGCAGTGGCGCGTTGCGCGTAGTAGGTGGCGGTGAGTTCGGTGGGAATGGCGTCGGGTGCGCGGTTGCGCGTGAGCGGGGCCATTGCGATGCGGTTGGCCAGGGCGATGTCGCCTGCGTGGGTGGGTTCGAAAAGAGAAGTCATGGGCACTTTCTGAGAAAGAGGCTACACAAGGGCTAACCCGCAAAGAATACCGCCGTTGCGCAAAACGTGCAGGACGGATGCATCAACAAGGGCTCTCTTTTTGTGCTAACCCCGAGGGCTGGTCGGTGTGGTTGACGTTTCACGTGAAACGTCGTGGGTGGTGGAGCTCCATGAAAAAAGCGCGGCCTTTTTGCAAAGGTCGCGCTGATCGGGTTCAGCTCTGGCCAGACTGCCGAGGTGGCTGGCGGCTTACTTGATCAGGCCTTCGGCCTTGAGAGCAGCCTGCACGCCAGGGCGTGTCTCCATGCGCTGCTTGAAGGCTTGCAGATTGGCAAGGCCCGAGGTGTCCACGCCCACAAACTGGCCCCAGCGCGAGACGGTGTACAGGTAGGCATCGGCCACGCTGAAGCCGCCCATCAGGTAGTCCTTGCCGGCCAGTTGCTTGTCGACCCAGGTGAAGCGGCTTTGCAGGCGTTCGCGCACCAGGGGCTTGTAGTCTTCGGGCGTGCCGGGGGTAAACAGGGGGCTGTGGCCCTTGTGCAGTTCGGTGCCGATGAAAGTCAGCCACTCTTGCAGGCGGTAGCGGTCCATCGTGCCGTTGGCGGGTGCGAGGTTCTTGGCAGGCACCTGGTCGGCGATGTACTGCACGATGGCGGGGCCTTCGCGCAGGCGCTCGCCGCTGTCCAGCTCCAGCACGGGCACGTAGCCCAGTTCGTTGATGGTGTAGAAGTCCGTGCCGTCTTGCAGTTTGTGCGTCTTGGTGCTGGCCAGCACGGCATCAAAAGCCAGGCCGGCTTCGTGCAGCACGATGTGGGGCGAGAGTGAGCAGGCGCCGGGAGAGTAATACAGCTTCATGGGTGTGTGTCCTCAGATCAAGAAATCACGGAACGTGCATCGTATGCGGGGTGTGCGATGGTTGCAGCCCTGCGGTTTTTCAGGGCGTGCTGTGAGCAGGTTCTAAGAGGCGTCAGACCTTGAGCGTGCGCTCGATGTCGGTCAGCTTGTAGCGCGCTAGCGCCAGGTTGCCCTTGTTCTTGTCCAGCACGAGGTAGAGGAACAGGCCAGGGATGTGGGGCACCAGGCGGATCAGGTGGTACTGGTCTATGAGGGTGATGAGGATGTCTTCAATGCCCTTGCGCAGGCCCAGGCTCTCAATCGTTTTCAGCTTGGCCTGCACCACCTGCGCATTGCCGGCGGCCGCCAGGTCCAGGTTCATGCCGCTGCCCGCCTGGGCCAGGCACATGCCGCTGCGGTAGTCCACCAGCGCGACGGCCATCGCGCCGTCGATGCCCATGGCGGTGTTCATGGATTCTTTGAGATTGGTTGTCATGGTGTGTTGGTTGGTGAGCGATGGGGGTTGGGCCAGCACTTGCAGCTTGCCCAGTTGTTCCATCAGGATGAACCACAGCGTCTTGGGGTCGCTGTTGGGGAGTTGAAAAACCTGCACGTTGGGGTGCGGGCGGGTGCGCAGCGCCGCATCGATGGCATGGCGCGCCAGCACGGCGTTCGGCAGCAGGAAAATCCAGACGGCCTTCGATGTGTGCAACACATCGGAGCCCAGTGCGGCTTCCAGCAAATGGATGGAGCCTGGCCCCATCAACACGGCTGTTGCCGCCACATCCGGCTGCAGCTGCTCCAGGTCGCCCACTTGCGCGGGCCGGTGCCAGTCCACCAACGGGGCGCCCGCCACATGGGCCAGTGCCAGCTGGCGCCAGCAGCGCTGCTGGGTGGCGGTGGTCAGGGTGCCGGAGCCACTCAGCTGAGCCAGTGCGTGCAGGCCAATTTGGGCGGTGAAGTCCAAGACCGAGATGGTGTGCGAAAAACTCATGGAGAGGTCGGAGGCGGGTAGCTTTTTGTGCGCAAAGTATGAAAAATGAACAAAAAGTCGTATTTTGAACTGTGAGTTTATGTTTCTGGTGCGAAGCGTGCTCGTGCCTCGGTAAATAACACCACGCACCGCCGGGTTGGATGTCGTGAGTGGCTCGTTGGTGTCTGAGAACCGGTTCTGTCCACAGGGTTTAAGCCTCGGGACGCGTCAACTGCTCCAGCCGCTCCAGCCAGATAAGCGCGTGTTCACGCGATGCGCCGCACATCTCGGCGCTGGGTTGGAGGCTGCCGCAAACGGCGGGGCGCTCGGGGCTGCCGAACAGATCGCACGCCAGGGTGGGCGTGAGGTGCGCGCACGGCTCGCCCGCCCGCTTGCCGTGGGGCATCTTCGGAGTAGGGGTGGAAATGGAAGGGGCGATGCAACAGGCACCACAGCCGGGGCGGCAGTCCATTGCTATTGTTTTGATAGCTGCTGGCGCTTGTTGGATAAGCGCCAGAGCCTGTTTTGGCTTGAAATGCTCACGCGACCGGTGCTTGCAGTCGTTCAGCCGCCCACAGCACCTGATCCACCACGGCGCGCACGCGATCGCGGTGGGCTTGCTGCACCAGGGCGCCTGATTCGTCAAAGGCGCTGCCTGCCGAGCCCAGTGCAAATGCCTTGGGCGCGAGCCAGCATTCCAGGTTGGTGAGCAAGGGGCCGAGGTGGCTTTGTGAGCGCAGGCCACCCAGGGCGCCGGGCGACGCGCTGAGCATGCCCACCACTTTGCCGCGGAACGAGCGGGTGCCGTCCTGCCAATCGGGGTGGCCCTTCACCGGGCTGGAGGCCCAGTCGATGGTGTTCTTGAGCAGGGCGGTGTAGCTGCCGTTGTACTCGGGCGAGCAGATGATCCAGGCGGGGTGGTCGAACAGCGCCTGCTTGAGTCGCACCACATCGGCAGGTGTGCCCTCGGCTTCGAGGTCAGCGTTGTAGAGCGGGATGTCAAAGTCAGACAGTTCCAGCACCGTGACGCTGGCCCCTGCATCGCGCGCGATGGCGGCAGTGGCGTAGGCCAGTTTGCGGTTGAACGATTGCTGGCGGGTGCTGCCGGCGAAGATGAGGAGTTGGGCGTTTGGCATGGGTGCCATTGAAGCACACCGGCCGGGCAAGATTCCTGCGTGGGGGTGTTCCACGTGAAACACAGGGTTGCCCAGACACAAAGCGCACAAAGTGGGAAAATCAGGGGTTACCCGCAATCGCGCCTGATGGACTGCCGAGGCCTTCCGCCTGGCTTGCAGTGCGAACCTCGCGCGGGTGTTTTGTTGATTGGGCCCCGCAGGGCCCCGGAGCCCTCCCATGTTGTACCCCCAGGAATTTGATGTGATCGTTGTAGGCGGTGGCCATGCTGGCACCGAGGCCGCCTTGGCCGCTGCCCGCATGGGCTGCAAAACCTTGCTGCTCACCCACAACATCGAAACCCTGGGGCAAATGAGCTGCAACCCCAGCATTGGCGGCATTGGCAAGGGCCATCTGGTCAAAGAGGTGGACGCGCTGGGCGGTGCGATGGCGCTGGCCACGGACGAGGGTGGCATCCAGTTCCGCACCCTCAACAGCTCCAAAGGCCCGGCCGTGCGCGCCACACGCGCGCAGGCCGACCGCATCCTCTACAAAGCCGCCATCCGCCGCATGCTGGAGAACCAGCCCAACCTGTGGCTGTTCCAGCAGGCCGTGGATGACTTGATGGTGGAGGGCGACCGGGTGGTGGGCGCGGTGACGCAGGTGGGCATCCGCTTCCGCTCGCGCACCGTGGTACTGACGGCTGGGACGTTCCTCGATGGCAAGATCCACGTGGGCCTGAACAATTACTCCGCCGGCCGGGCGGGGGACCCACCCGCCGTGTCGCTCAGCGCCCGTCTCAAGGAATTGAAGTTGCCCCAGGGCCGCCTGAAGACCGGCACACCACCGCGCATTGATGGCCGCACGATTGACTTCAGCCAGTGCGAGGAACAACCGGGTGACGGCATGCCCGGCGGCGTGAATGAGGGCACCGTGCCCGTGTTCAGCTTCATGGGCCATGCGGCCATGCACCCCCAGCAGGTGCCGTGCTGGATCACGCACACCAACGAGCGCACGCACGAAATCATCCGCAGCGGCTTTGACCGCAGCCCCATGTTCACCGGCAAGATCGAAGGCGTGGGCCCGCGCTACTGCCCCAGTGTGGAAGACAAGATCAACCGCTTTGCCGACAAGGACAGCCACCAGATCTTTCTGGAGCCAGAAGGTCTGACCACGCACGAGTACTACCCCAACGGCATCAGCACCAGCTTGCCGTTCGACATCCAGTACGACCTGGTGCGCAGCATGAAGGGCCTGGAAAACGCCCACATCCTGCGCCCCGGCTACGCCATCGAATACGACTACTTCGACCCGCGCTCGCTCAAGAGCAGCTTTGAAACGCGCCAGATCCAGGGCCTGTTCTTTGCTGGCCAGATCAATGGCACCACCGGCTATGAAGAGGCAGCGGCCCAGGGCCTGTTCGCGGGCATCAATGCCGCGCTGCAATGCCGTGGCGACGGCCCCTGGCTGCCTGGTCGCGACGAGGCCTACCTGGGCGTGCTGGTGGATGACCTCATCACCAAGGGCGTGACCGAGCCTTACCGCATGTTCACCAGCCGCGCCGAGTTCCGCCTGCAACTGCGCGAAGACAACGCCGATATGCGCCTGACCGAAGCAGGCCGCAAGATGGGCCTGGTGGACGATGCCCGCTGGGATGCCTTCAGCCGCAAGCGCGACGCTGTTTCACGTGAAACAGAGCGCCTCAAGGCCACCTGGGTGAACCCGCGCAACCTGCCCGCTGCGGAATCGGAGCGTGTGCTGGGCAAAAGCATTGAGCACGAATACAACCTGTTCGACCTGCTGCGCCGCCCTGATGTGACCTACGAAGCGCTGGTGAGCATGGATGGCGGCAAGTACGCCAGCGCCGATGTTTCACGTGAAACGCTGGGTGATCTGAGCGCCCCTGTGATCGAGCAGGTGGAGATTGCCGCAAAGTACTCTGGCTACATCGACCGCCAGAAGGGCGAAGTGGAACGCGCTGCGCATTACGAAAAATTGCGCCTTCCGGCCGAGCTGGACTACATGCAGGTGACAGCCCTGAGCATTGAAGCCCGCCAGGCGCTCACCCGCCATCGCCCCGAAACGCTGGGCCAGGCGTCGCGCATCACGGGTATTACTCCCGCTGCCATTTCGCTGCTCATGGTGCACCTGAAGAAGGGTGGTTTCAAAGACTTTGCCTTGAACGCTGCCCAGGCCGAAGGTGAGGTGGCTGCATGAGTGCATCCACCACCGAAGCCCTGCAAGCACGCTTGCAGGAAGGTGCGGCTGCGATGGGGCTGGAGCTGCCCGCCCCGCAGCTTGCCCAGTTGATGGAATTTCTGGCCCTGCTGCAAAAGTGGAACAAGGTCTACAACCTGACGGCCGTGCGCGACCCGCAGGAAATGCTGACCCACCACCTGCTCGACAGCCTGGCCGCTGTGCTGCCCTTGCGCCGCTATCTGGCGCAGTTGGCGCAAAGTGGTGCGGTGCAGGGCAGGGGGGTGCGCCTGCTGGATGTGGGCTCCGGCGGTGGCCTGCCCGGTGTGGTGTTTGCCATTTGCTGCCCCGAGCTGGACGTGAGCTGTGTGGACACCGTGGGTAAGAAAGCCGCCTTCATCCAGCAAGCGGCGGTGGCGCTGAAGCTGCGCAACCTGCATGGCCTGCACGCCCGGGTGGAGACGCTGACTGAAGCCTTTGACGTGGTGAGCTGCCGTGCTTTTGCTTCCCTGCCCGACTTTGTGGTGTGGTCGCGTTCTGCACTGGCTGCGTCCCACGGCGTGTGGCTGGCCATGAAGGGCAAGCACCCTGCGGACGAGATTGCTGCGCTGCCTGGAGACGTGAAGGTGTTTCACGTGGAACAGTTGACGGTGCCGGGGCTGGATGCAGAGCGCTGCATCGTCTGGATGCAGCCTGTCTGAGGGCGTGCTTTTGGGGCTGGGTGGTGCTGCCGCCGCCTTGCAGCACGTTGCCGCCACAGGGGTCGCGTAAACTCGTCAACTCATTCGGGGGCAGCCTTTTTGCTGCGCCCTTCCAGCGCACCGGGGGAAATCATGTTTGGCATTGCTGACTACGGCGCCTTTGTCGCCGCCATTGTGTTGTTTCTGGCCATTCCAGGCCCCGGCAATCTGGCACTTATCACATCCACGTCCAAGGGCGGCATTCGCGGCGGGCTGGCGGCCACGCTGGGCGTGATTGCTGGCGACCAGGTGCTCATGTGGGCTGCGGTGGCTGGCGTGGCGGCCTTGCTGGCCACGTACCCCACGGCATTTGCTGCCGTGCAATGGCTGGGCGCCGGTTACCTGGCCTGGCTGGGCTTCAAGATGCTGACCGCCAAGCCCGGTGCCAAACCCGTGCTCCACATCGAGCCGCGCCACTATTTCAAGCAGGCAGGGTTGATCACGCTGCTCAACCCCAAGGCCATTGTTTTCTACATGGCGTTCTTCCCCTTGTTTGTCGATCCAGCGCGCCACCAGGGCATGCTCACCTTTGGTGTCATGGCAGCCACCATCGCAGCGCTGACCTTCGCCTATGGCCTGATCGTGGTGCTGTTGACCCACCGGCTGGCCGAGCGCATGCGCGCCAATCCTTCCATTGCCCGCGTGCTGGAAAAGCTGGCTGGCATCTTCCTCATCGGTTTCGGCATCAAGCTGGCCATTTCCAAGTAATTCGGGCTCGTTCACATGGCTAAGATTTTTTGTATCGCCAACCAAAAGGGCGGTGTGGGCAAAACCACCACCACCGTCAACCTGGCTGCGGGCCTGGCCAAAATTGGCCAGCGCGTGCTGATGGTGGACCTGGACCCCCAGGGCAACGCCACCATGGGCTCGGGTGTGGACAAGCGCCAGCTGGAGCTGTCGGTGTACGACGTGCTGCTGGAGTCCGCCTCGGTCAAAGAGGCCGCGGTGCTGTCGGACAAGTGCGGCTACTGGGTGCTGGGCGCCAACCGCGAACTGGCCGGCGCCGAGGTGGAACTGGTGGCCCTGGAGCAGCGTGAAAAACGCCTGAAGGCTGCGCTGGCAGAGGCCGATGCAGACTATGACTTCGTGCTCATCGACTGCCCGCCGTCCCTGAGCATGCTCACCCTCAACGGCCTGTGCAGCGCGCATGGCGTGATCGTGCCCATGCAGTGCGAATACTTCGCGCTGGAAGGCCTGACCGATCTGGTCAACACCATCAAGCAGGTGCACGCCAACCTCAACGCCGACCTGCAGGTCATTGGCCTGCTGCGGGTGATGTTTGACCCGCGCATCACGCTGCAGCAGCAGGTGAGCGAACAGCTCAAGGACCACTTTGGCGACAAGGTGTTCAACACCGTGATCCCCCGCAATGTGCGCCTGGCCGAGGCCCCCAGCTACGGCTTGCCCGGTGTGGTGTTCGACCCCTCTGCCAAGGGCAGCCACGCGTTTGTGGATTTCGCCAAAGAGATGGTGGACCGGGTCAAGCGCATGGGTATTGCAGTCAAAAAGGTCTCCAAGGCTTGATTAATAAGCGCAAGTAGCTATAAAAATGATAGTAATCAGCGCCCGCAACACCTTGCTGCTGCCCGGCTGGCAGAACTCTGGCCCCGACCACTGGCAAAGCCGCTGGGAAGCGCTGCACGGCTACCACCGCGTGGACCAGCACGACTGGATGCGCCCGCTGCGCGGCGACTGGTCGGCCCGGCTGGAAGAAACCGTGGCCGACGCCGACGGCCCCGTGCTGCTGGTGGCGCACAGCCTGGGCTGCATCCTCACCGCCTGGTGGGCGGCCCACACGCGCCATGCGGCCAAGGTGCGCGGCGCCTTGCTGGTGGCCCCGGGCGATGTGGAGCGGCCTGATCTGGCCGCACAGATCCACGGCTGGGCCCCCATCGCGCGCCAGCCGCTGCCTTTCCCCGCCCTGCTGGTGGGCAGCCGCAATGACCCGTATTGCAGCCTGGAGCGCGCCGAAGCCCTGGCCCAGACCTGGGGCGCCCGCTTTGTGGATTACGGCGAACGTGGGCACATCAATGCGGAATCTGGCCTGGGCGATTGGGCCGAAGGCCATGGCTGGCTGCAGCAACTGGCTGCCGCTTGAGCGATGGTCCGCATACTTTTCAGGAATTTGTAGACATGGTTACCAAAAAACCCAAGGGCCTCGGCCGTGGCCTCGAAGCATTGCTCGGCCCCAAGGTCGAAGAAAAAGTCGAGCAGGCCCAGGCCGTTCAAGCAGGCTTGCCCAGCTCGCTGCCTCTGACCGAACTGGTGCCCGGCGTGTACCAGCCGCGCACGCGGATGGACGAAGGCGCGCTGTATGAGCTGGCCGAATCCATCAAGGCCCAGGGCATCATGCAGCCGATTCTGGTGCGCCGTCTGGTGGATGGAGAGAACGCGGGCAAGTACGAAATCATCGCGGGCGAGCGGCGCTTCAGGGCCTCTCGCCTGGCTGGGCTGGCGGAAGTGCCTGTGCTGGTGCGCGAGGTGCCCAACGAGGCCGCTGCGGCCATGGCGCTGATCGAGAACATCCAGCGTGAAGACCTGAACCCGCTGGAAGAAGCGCAGGGCCTGCAGCGCCTGATTCGCGAGTTTGGCCTCACGCACGAGCAGGCCGCGCAGGCCGTGGGCCGCTCGCGCAGCGCGGCCAGCAATTTGCTGCGTTTGCTCAACCTGGCCGAACCCGTGCAGACCATGCTCATGGCGGGTGACATCGACATGGGCCACGCCCGGGCACTGCTGGCGCTGGACCGCGCCGCGCAGATCACCGCGGGCAACCAGATCGCGGCCAAGAAGCTGTCGGTGCGTGAAGCTGAAAGCCTGGTCAAGAAGATCGGTGCCGAATTCAACCTGGTGCCCCAAAAACCCAAGAAGGAAAAGTCGCGCGACATGAAACGCGTGGAAGAAGAACTGTCAGACCTGCTGATGGCCGCCGTGGAAGTGCGCGTCAAAAAGCGCGTGAAGCGGGCAGGGCGCATGGAGGACATGGGCGAGCTGGCCATCCAGTTTGGTTCTCTGGAAGAACTCAACGGCCTGATCGAGCGCCTGCGGGGCTGAGCTGCCCGCATCTTTTTGGCCCCGCGTGGATGGGCCAGCCGCAGGGCTTGCGCCCGCCTTGCGCGCCCGCGTTGACAGCCTGCCGGGCCAGACTGTGAACTTTGCCACGCGCCGGGCCGTTGCCTGGGGCTGAACCCCTCGGCCTGCGCAGCCAAGCCGCCTACACTGCTGCGCTGCAGGGCGGCCGCAAGAAGCGCCGTACTGCCTTCTTCCAGCCCCGGCCATGCACCACCTTTTCATCCATTGCACCGCCTTGCCTGCACCCACAGCGTGCCGGGGCGGGGTGCCACCTGCCACCGCGGGGGCATGGGCATGACGTTGCGCCTGCCCTGGCCGCTACCGGCCTTGCTGGCCTGGGCTGCGGCCTGGCTCTTGTTCATGGTGTTACAGCCCCTGGTGGCGCCGCTGTGGGCCCTGCTGCTGCCTTGCCTTTTGGGAACGGCTGCCAGCGTGTGGGGCGAAAGCTGGTGGCGGCGCGGCCTCATTGCCGCCGGGTTTCCGCTCTCGCTGGCCCTGGTGGGCGGGGTGGCGTTGCCCGCTTGGGCCTGGCTGGTTCCCCTGGCCTTGCTGCTGCTGGTGTACCCGCTCAATGCCTGGCGCGATGCGCCCGTGTTCCCCACGCCGCGCCACGCTTTGAAGGCGCTGCCTGCCCAGGCTCCGCTGGCGCCTGCTGCCCGGGTGCTGGATGCCGGTTGCGGCCTGGGTGACGGCCTGCTGGCGCTGCGCGCGGCCTATCCGCAGGTGGCGCTGGACGGCATCGAATGGAGCTGGCCGCTGCGCGTGGCCTGCGCGTTGCGCTGCCCCTGGGCCCGGGTGCGCCGCGCCGATATGTGGAAGACCGACTGGAGTGGCTACCAGATGGTGTACCTGTTCCAGCGGCCCGAAAGCATGGCCCGTGCTGCCGCCAAGGCCCAGGCCGAGATGGCCCCCGGCACCTGGCTGGTGAGCCTGGAGTTTGCCGTGCCCGGTGTGTTGCCCCATGCCCAGTTGCGTGCTCCGGGTGGCCGTGTGGTGTGGATTTATCGCCTGCCTTTGCGGGGACAGAGGAAGTGAACGCTATGGCATTGGTGCTTTGCCAGACTCACTGTGCAGCCCTTTGGAGGGGCCCTTAGGGTTGTAGAAAAGTCACAGCGGTTTGATACATTCCAATTTGGCGACATTTGCCAACACAACTTCCAGAAAACTCACAGTTTGAGGGGACTGCCTGACACGCTTGCGCACCGGGAGGGGGCGCACCGTGGCACCGATTCACCTTTCACCGCTCGCAACCCGTACCTTGTTTGCCCGCTTTGGTGCGCGCAGCAGGGCTGACGTCAGCTTTGGCTGGTAGCGTGCGGTGGGGGCTGCAGGGCTTTCTGACATCCCGTACATCGTTCTTGTAGGAAAAAAATGAAATCTCTTGCGCACTTTCGCCCCCGTCTGCTGTGGGTATTGACCTTGAGCGCGGCCTTGACCGGTTGCGCCAGCATGCAAAGCCACGACAAGCTGGCCAGCGATGTGCAGTCGGCAGGCCGCACCGGCGGCATTCCTGCAGCCTTGGCCCAGCTGGAAGCCTCTGCCAAGTCTGAGGACGATAAGACCGCGCTGCTCTACAACCTGGAGCGGGGCGAGCTGCTGCGCATGGATCGCCGCTACGAAGACAGCACCAACGCGTTTTTGCTGGCGGACATCAAGGTCAAGGAATGGGAAGAAACCGCCAAGACCAATCCCTCCAAGCTCATGGGCACCGTGGGCGCCGCGCTGATCAGCGAGCGGCTCAAGAACTACGAAGGCCAGGACTACGAAAAGGTGTGGCTCACCACCCGCCTGGCCATGAACCGCGTGGCCGTGGGCGACTTTGAAAACGCCCGTGTCGACATCAAGCGCACGCACGAACGCGAGGCCATCATTGCCGAGTTCCGCTCCAAGGAAACCCTGGCGGCTGAAGAAGAAGCCAAGTCCAAGGGCGCCGCGGCAGGCGGCAAGGAGCTCAACGGCTACCCCGTGGAAACCTTGAACGACCCCGAAGTGCTGGCGCTGAAGAACGGCTACCAGAATGCCTTGAGCCACTACCTGGCGGGCTTCATGTACGAAGTGCTGGGCGAATCCGGCCTGGCCGCTCCCGGCTACCGCAAGGCGATTGAGCTCAAACCCGAAACCGGCGTGCTGGAAGAGGGCTTGCGCGGCCTGGACAACCGCACCAGCTTCACCTGGAAGCGCCGCCAGCGCATGACGGACGTGCTGTTCGTGGTGGAAGCGGGTGATGCTCCTGCGCGCAAGCCCAAGGCGTTCCAACTGCCCGTACCCACGGGCCGTGGCATGGTGTTGACCAGCATTTCCTACCCCGTGATTGAGCCCTCGAAGGACCCGCTGCTGACCACGCTGTCGGCTGCAGGCACCGACCTCAAGCTGGAAAAAGTGGTGGACGTGAACGTGATGGCCCGCCGTGCCCTGAAGGACGAAATGCCCGGCATGGTGCTGCGCGGCGTGACCCGTGCCATCGCCAAAGGCGTGATGCAGAACGAGTTGCAAAAGGGTGGCGGTCTGGTGGGTGGCCTGATTGGCGCTGTGGCCTCGGCTGCGACCGAGGTGGCCGATGACCGCATGTGGCGCATGTTGCCCGGCCGTGTCTACATCGCCCGCGGCTACCTGCCTCCGGGTGAGCACGTCGTCACAGTGAACGGCCGTGCGCTGCCTGACCCCGTCAAGATCGACGGCCAGTACGCTCTGGTGCCCCTGCGCCTGTACGAAAACACCGTGCTGATGGGCGACGTGGCCAGCTTGGGCAAGCTCGCTCCTGTGGGCTCTGTGCCCGTGGAAGCCGCAGCCCCTGCAGCCAAGCCTGCTGCCCGCACAGCCACACGCACCACGACCAGCAAGCCTGTGGCCAACTCCCGCACGGCTGCCCCGACACCTGCTGCTAAAAACTGAGCGCATACCGCCCAGTCCATTGGCCCATTTCACGATTTGTCTGAAGGAATCTTTTCAATGACCAACCGCATCTTCCTGAGCGCCCTGTGCGCCGCCTGCGTGGGTTTGGCCGGCGCTGCCGGCGCCCAGCAGCACGACCCCGCAACCCCTGCCGCCGTGGCCGCCAAAGTGGCCCTGCGCGGTGAAGCCAACGGCATCGCCGTGCGCGAAATGCGCCTGGTGCGCAAGAACGACATCCTGTCGGTGCAGGCCGACCTGTCCAGCTCCGTGCGCAGTGACCGCACGCTGTTCTACCGCTTCAAATGGCTGGACAACGTGGGTAACCAGGTGGGCGATGGCGAGTCGTGGAAGCAACTCACCGTGCTGGGCCTGGGCCAGCAAACCATCAAGAGCGTGGCCCCCACCGGCGCGGCCGTGGACCTGCGCCTGGAAATGAACGTCGAGCCGCGCTGAAGCGCTGTTCACACAACGCATTGACCGTCTTGTAGAGAGAGAAAACACCATGCAACGCAACTTCCAGCGCACCGCGCTCATCGTGGCCTTTGCTGCCAGCACCCTGGCCCTGTCGGCCTGCCAGAACCTGTCGTCCCCCACCGTGCGCTTTGACCGCCAGGTCAACTACGGCGACGCCAAGGGCGTGGAGCTGGTGACCAACGAATTCGGTTCGTCTGACCTGCAGATGATTGCCGAGAAGATGACCGGCAGCCTGCTCGAAACTGGCATCTTCCAGGGCCGCCCCACGGTGACCATCTCCACCGTCAAGAACAAGACCAGCGAGTACATCGACACCACCAACGTGATGAACTCGATCCAGACCGCGCTGGTCAAGTCGGGCAAGGTGCGTTTCACGCGCTCCATCAATGAAATGCAGCAAGGCGTGGACGAACTGCAGCGCCAGAACCAGAGCGGCCTGTACAAGCAGAACACCACCGCCAAGGTCGGCCAGATGACGGCGGCCAAGTACCAGCTTGAAGGCGAGCTGACCAGCATCGTCAAGCAGAACAACACCACCAAGGACGTGTTCTACAAGTTCACGCTGAAGATGTTTGACGTGCAGGAAGGCACGATCGAATGGCAGGACGAGAAAGAAATCCGCAAAACGAGCAAGAAGTGACGGAGCACACCATGCAACGCAGAACCACCTTGCACACGGCCCTGGCCGTGGTCGCCGCCACCACGCTGACCTGGGGCAGCAGCGCCCTGGCGCAAAACGCGGCCCCCAAAATCGCCGTGACCGATCTGGCTTATGCCCAGCGCGTGTCGGAATACTTCGTGGCTGGTGCCTACCAGCGCAGCGCCCAGATGAGCGCCCGCAGCAGCCAGGGCGGCAGCCACAGCCACGGCATGTACGGCGGTGGCGGCTCGTATTCGGGCAGCCAGTCGGTGCAGGCGTCTGAGCAGGCCAGCGGCACCTACGTGGCCGGTACCTACAGCTACATCGAGCAGCGCGAGCTGGGTGGCTACACCAACGACATCAAGGGTGCCTTGCTGCAAGGCACCTACTTCCGCCTGGTGCAGGGCAAGGGCTTTGACGCGGGCACGCCGCAGCCTTCCAAGGCTGAGCAGGTGCTCAACCAGGTGCAGGGCGGCAAGATGGCCACGCCCAAGGCGCAGCCCCAGGTCACCGACGTGATTGCCCGTATCAAGAAGGGTGAATTCAACGGCGCCGACTACGTGCTGTTTGGTGTGGTCTCCAGCATCGATTTCACCGATGCGCTGCACCCCATCCAGGGCACCAGCAACGCCACACGCCAGTACGGTCTCCAACTGCTGGCCGACTTCTCGCTGATCAACACCAAGACTTACGAGATCAAGGCGGCGTTCTCCGCCCAAGGTGAAGGCAACGACACCAAGATCCTCTCCACCCGTGGTGACATTGCCCCGCCCAACCGCGCCAAGGTGATCCGCGAGACCTCGCAAAGCCTCGCGCAAGACGTGTACCTGCAGCTGGCCAACCAGCTCGGCTACACCGACGCGCACCTTTCGCGCGGTGTGCGCCCACCCCAGCCCATGGGGTACCCCGCCGGTGGTGGCCAGGTTCAGCCTGTGCCAGTGCCGCAGCAGCCTGAACAGGTGCTCATCCTCAAGTGATGGGTGGGGTGGGCCGGGTTGCACAACGTGGGCATGACGTGCGCTGCTGAGGTGACCCAGCCCCACCGCCCCGGCGTTGCCCAGGCCAGCCTTGTGCTGGCCTTTTTTCTGGCGGCGCTCAGCCTGCAAGCCTGCTCGGTTCAGGGGCCTGCAGCGCCAGCCAGTGGCGCCGAACGCTTCTCTGCGCAGCGCCTGCCAGGGGCCCACGGTGAGGAGCTGTGGGCCCTGCAGCGGGGCCCGCTGGTGCCACCCCTACGCTACCGCGTGGTGGTCGTTCCTGGCTCGGGCTGCGCCGGTATGGGGCCCTTTGCTGATCGCTACTTTCGCGGCCTGTTGCACGCGCAGGTGACTGTGCTGCACAAGCCGGGCGTACACCCTGCAGACACCACGCCAGCGGCCGATTGCCCCGCGCGCTTTGTGCAGGCTGACCACCTTTCTGCATGGGCCCACCACGCGCGCGCCGCGCTGAAACAGCTCACCACGACGCAAGGTCACAGCCATACCGACGTGCCATGGCTGCTGGTGGGTATTTCGGAAGGGGTGGAACTGCTGCCATACCTGGCAGCCAGCGCAGGCGCTGGGCTGGCGGGCCTGGTGATGATGGCGGGCAGTGGGCTGGACCCGCGTGATGCCGGCCAGATGCAGGCCGAGCGCCTCGGGCATGCAGCAGACTGGGCTGCGCTGGGCCGTGCCCAGGCCGGGCCTGGTGCGGACACGCAGGTGGTGCAGGGGCGCAGCCTGCGCTACTGGCGCGACCTGTGGCAATGGCCGGTGCAACAACCCTTGCTGCAGGGGCCATGGCCCGTGCTGCACGCCTGGGGCGATGCCGATGACATGGTGCCCCCCCCCGCCTACGAACAATTTGCCCAGCGTGCCCAACACCGCAACGCACCCTACTGCGCGCTGCGCCTGGCCGGTGCCAACCACGGCCTGCAGGCGGGTGAAGTGGATGGCTTGCAGCAGGTGTGGGCCGCCTTGGAGGGATGGGGACGAACACCCCAGCGCGGGCTGTGCGCCAGCGTGACCTTTCGTTGACCCGATCCTCACAGGCCCTATACTCGCCCCCGTTGGTGCTCGTGCCGTTATTGCAACGGCACAGTTAAACGGGAAACAGGAGAGCGCGGCCCACCACGAGTCGCGCTTAACCTGAGCTGCCCCCGCAACGGTAAGCGAGAGAAGGCTGCATGCCTTCAGCCTGCGTCACATGTCCACTGGGTTCCGAGAGCCTGGGAAGGATTCGCAGGAACATCTCGCCAGCCCGGAGACCGGCCGACAAGCGGGTGAGCCACGTGCCCACCCATTTCACAGAACCTGCGGGGAGGCAGGGGTCTGGGTCAGTCCGGGTCGTTTTCATGTTGAATTTCTTTGTGCTGGCGATGCAGCCAGCGGCGCAGCATTTGGCGGGTCATGGCACATCCATGGGCAGCTGGGGCTGGCGCCAGCCATGACGGTCGGTACCGTCTGGTTTGTGGGCGCGGGCCCGGGCGATCCGGAGCTCATCACCGTCAAGGGCCGCTCCCTGATTGAGCGGGCGGGAGCCATCCTGTTTGCAGGTTCGCTGGTCAATGAGGCGGTGACCCGCTGGGCACCGCCCGGCTGCACCATTGCCGACAGCAAGGACATGACGCTGGAGCAGATGGCCGCGTGGCTCATTGCCCAGGCGCAGCAGCACGCTGTGGTCATCCGCCTGCAGACGGGCGACCCTGCCTTGTATGGCGCGCTGATTGAAGTGGTGCAGCCGCTCGATGCCGCTGGGGTGCCCGTGCGGGTGGTGCCTGGCGTGTCCTCGGCCATGGCATCTGCGGCAGCGGCGGTTGAGAGTTTCACGCTGCCCGAAGTCACGCAGAGCGTGATCTTCACCCGCGTGGAAGGCCGCACGCCCATGCCCGAAGGCGAGTCGCTGGCCGAGCTGGCGCGCCACCACTGCACGCTGTGCATCTTCCTGTCCATCACCCTGCTGCACAAGGTGCAGGAGCAATTGCGCGCCGCTGGCTGGGCCGATGACGCCCCCATGCTGGTGGTGCACAAGGCCAGCTGGCCGGGTGAGGAGCTCATCATTCGCGGCACCTTGGCCGACATCCGCCAGCGCTGCCGCGACGCCAAGGTGGTCAGCCAGGCCATGGTGATTGCCAGCCCCAACCTGGGCGCACGCCACTGGCCCACGCTCGCCAAGTCCAAGCTGTACGACGCCAGTTTCACCCACCGCTTTCGCAAGGCCAGTGTGCCTGCCACGCCCACGGAGACTTCCTGATGCAAACCCCAGCCACGCCCCACGGTACACACCACGGCGCACGCCACGAAGACACCATCCTGCTCATCGGCCACGGCTCGCGCGAGCCCGAGGGCAACGACGAAATCCACCGCTTTGTGGCCCAGTGGCGCACACGCCAGCCCGGCTGGAACATTGAGGTGTGCTTCATCGAGTTTGCGCCGCCCAGCCTGCACGACGGCTTGCTGCACGCCGCACGCAATGCCCGCCGCGTGCTGGTGCTGCCGCTCATCCTGAATGCGGCAGGCCACGTGAAGATGGAGATTCCCGAAGCCATCGAACACGCCCGCGAACACTGCCCCGGCACTGAATTTCTGTATGGCCCGCACCTCACCGCATGCGACCCCATCCTGGATGTGCTGCGCCGCAACCTGCGCAAGTGCATGAGCGAGCTGGATATGCCCGACCCCACCACCACCGGCGTGGTGTTGCTGGGGCGCGGCTCGTCGGACCGCCAGGCCAATGGCGACGTGGCCAAGATGGCCCGCTGGCTGATGGAAGAGACCGACCATGAGCTGGTGGACCTGGCTTTCACCGGCATCACCTGGCCGCGCCTGGAGCGCGCTGTGCAGCGGCAGGTGATGCTGGGCATGAAGCAGGTGGTGGTGTTGCCGTACTACCTGTTCACCGGCACGCTCATGCAGCGCATTGCCCGCCAGGTGGATCACCTGCGCCAGCAGTACCCGCAGGTGCGGTTTGCCCAGTCTTCGTACTTCGGGTTTGAGAAAGAAATCTTTGCCCTGCTGGAGCAGCGCGTGGCCGACCTGCGCGCGGGCGTGCCCGACGCCAAGCTGCCCTGCGACGGCTGCAAGTACCGCGAGATTGCCCACGACATGGGCCATGGGCACAGCCATGAGCACACCCATGCCCACGCACCGGCCACAGAGGCGGTGGTGCATGTGCACGGCCATGGGCCTGCGCATGACCATGCACACGACCATAGCCATGCCCACCATCACGGGCATGACCAGGAACATGGGCATGTCCATGCTGTCCACCACCCCGTCCACGCCGAGGGGCAAGCGGCATGAGCACCATCAACACCGTCACCGAACAGCTCACGCGTGCGGGTCAGGCCATCGAGCACGACAGCTTTGCCATCATCGACGCAGAGGTCCAGGCGCACAGCTACACCGCAGAGCAGTGGCCCATCGTGCGCCGCATGATCCACGCGAATGCGGACTTCGACTTCAACGGTCTCACAGACTTTCACCCGCAGGCCGTGCACGCTGGCATCACCGCCATGCTGCGCGGCGGCACTCCGGTGGTGGCCGATGTGGAAATGATCTGCTCAGGCCTGTCCATTCCGCGCCTGGCGCACTTTGGCATGCACACCCACCAGTTCATCTCGGATGCGGACGTGGTGCTGCTGGCCCAGCAGCAAGACACCACCCGCGCGGTGCAGGCCATGCGCAAAGCCCACCGCCTGTGCCTGCTGCAGGGGGCTATCGTCGGCATTGGCAACGCACCCACGGCGCTCATCGAGCTGGCCCGCCTGATTGCAGAGGAGGGCGTGCGTCCGGCACTGGTCGTGGGCATGCCGGTGGGCTTTGTATCTGCTGCTGAATCCAAAGACCTGATTGCCGCGCAGAACGAAGTGCCCTGGATCGTGATCCGCGGCCGCAAGGGCGGCTCCACGCTGGTGGTGGCTGCATTGCACGCTTTGCTGGCCCTGGCGGAGTCGCGCCAGAAGGCGCTGGTGGCGCAGGTTGCCACACAAGCTGCCTTGACCGCACAGGTGGCGCAAACCGGTCTGCAGGTGTAAAGGCACTGCGGCCATGATGGAAAAAACCGTTCGCCGTGGCACCCGCACCGGCTTCACCACCGGGGCCTGCTCCGCAGCTGCTGCGCGTGCGGCCGTGCAGGGCCTGGTGCATGGCGCTGTGCCTGAGATGGTGGACTGCCTGCTGCCCAACGGCGATACGGTGCGCTTTGCGGTGAACGACGGGCGCTGTGATGTCAGCAATCCAGAGGCCCCTGCTACGGCCCACGCCATGGTCATCAAAGACGCGGGCGACGACCCCGATTGCACCGACAAGGCCCACCTCACCGCCGATGTGCGCCTGCTGCCCGGCGAGGCCGGGGTGGTGCGCCTGTGTGGCGGCTTTGGTGTGGGCACCGTCACCATGGCCGGGCTGGGTCTGGAAGTGGGTGGCCCGGCCATCAACCCCGTGCCCCGCCGCAACATTGAAGACAACGTGCGTGCTGCAGGTGCGCCGCTGCTGGCCCATGCGGGGCTGGAGGTCACCATCTCCGTGCCCCAGGGTGTGGAGATGGCGCGCAAGACGATCAACGCCCGTCTGGGCATTTTGGGCGGCATCTCCATCCTGGGCACCACCGGCATCGTCAAGCCGTATTCCACCTCGGCCTACCGTGCCAGCGTGGTGCAGGGCGTGCAGGTAGCGGCCACGCTGGGCCACGGCGTAGTGGTGCTCACCACCGGCGGGCGCACCGAGCAGTTTGCGATGAAAGAGCGCGCTGGTCTGCCCCCCGCCTGCTTTGTGCAGATGGGCGACTTTTTGCGCTATGCGCTCGATGAAGCCGTGACCCAGGGCCTGACCGAAGTCGTCATTGGCGGCATGGTGGGCAAGCTGACCAAAATCGCCCAGGGCGAAACCATCACCCACGCCAACCGCGCCGAGGTGGACACCGAGCTGCTCGCCCAACTGGCCGCCCGCATTGGTGCGCCGCCCGAGGTGTGCGCCGAGATTGCCGCCGCTGAAACCGCCCGTTTTGCTGCCGAGCGCATGCAGGCCCTGGGCCTGGCCACAGCCTTCCATGAAGCCCTTGCCCAGGCCGTGGTGCGCACGCTGATGGCCCCTGACCGCTACGGCGGCAAGTTCCGCCTGCAGGTGCTGGTGTGCGACTTTGACGGCCTGAAGATGGCCGAAGCCGATTCAACTCATTTCCCATCGACATGACCGACCCCCAACCTTGCCGCGTGATCGGCGTGCTCGACGACGGGGCCGCCAGCCTCAGCCTCACCGCCCTGGCCCTGCTGCGCCGGGCCGACTGGGTCATTGGCGGTGCCCGCACGCTGGCGCTGCTGGAAGACGACATCGCCCCCCACGCCCAGCGCCGCGATTTGACGGGACAACTCAGCGCCGTGCCTGGCTGGATTGCTGCGGCACGCGAAGCAGGCCAGACCAGCGTGGTGTTGGCCACGGGCGACCCGCTGTGCCACGGCATTGCCAGCTACCTCGCATCGCGCCTGTGCATTGAGGCTGTGGAGGTGCTGCCCAATCTATCGACCGTGCAGCTCGCCTGCGCTCGCCTGGGTCTGGCCTGGCAGGATGCGCGCATTGTGTCCGTGCACAGCAAGGACGCAGGCGAATGGCGCGTGGGCGCAGAGCCCGGCCACGGCCTGTATGCCCTGGCGCAAAGCCTGCGCCAGCACGACCGCCTGCTGGTGCTCACCAGCCCCGACAACACGCCGGGTCGCATTGCCCGCCTAATCGTGGCCGAAGGCCTGGGCGACGATTTTCAGATGGCCGTGGCCGAGCGCCTGTGCACGCCCGATGAGCGCGTGGTGGCCGAGCTGTCACCGCACGACGCCGCGCAGCAGACCTTTGCCGGCCCCAACGTGGTGGTGCTGGTGCGCAGCCAGGTGCGCCCGCAGCCCGTGCGCATGGGCCTGGCTGACAGCGCCTACCACCAGCGCCAGCCCAAAGGATTGGGAGATGGAGGCCTCATCACCAAGCAAGAGGTGCGCGCCGTGTCGCTGGCCCGCATGCAACTGCGTGCCGACAGCCGCGTGTGGGACATTGGCGCGGGCAGCGGCTCGGTGGGGCTTGAAGCCGCCCGCCTGTGCCCGCAAGGCCATGTGTGGGCCATCGAGAAAAACGAGGCTGACTTCGCCATTGCAGGCCAGAACGCCCGTGCCTTTGGCGTGAGCAACCACACGCTGGTGCACGGCAAGGCTCCTGAGGGGCTGGACGCCTGGCCTGACCCGGACGCTGTGTTCATCGGCGGCTCGGGCGGCGAGCTGCAAGAGCTGATCGCCCTGTGCCTGCGCCGCCTGCGCACGGGCGGCTGGCTGGTGATGAATTTTGTCACGCTCGAAAACCTGGCCAGCGCCACGCAAGCGCTACAGGCTCAAGGGGCGGTGTGGGATGTGCTGCAACTGCAGGCGGCCCGCAGCAAACCCATTTTGCACATGCACCGCATGGCGGCAGAAAACCCCGTGTGGATCGTGTGCGCGCAGCGCGGCGAGGGCAGTGCGATGCCGGCCGCGTCAGCCGTGCAAACCGCGCAAGGGGAGGCCGCATGAGCGAGACCATGCTTCAGAATCCCCCTGCACTGGGCCGCCTCATCGGCGTCTCCCTCGGCCCCGGCGACCCTGGCCTCATTACCCGCGCAGCGTGGGCGCAGCTGCAGCGCACCGATGCCGTGTGGACTTACCCCGCGCGCAGCACCAAAACGCCCAGCTATGCGTTTGACATCGTGCAGCGTGCCGGGCTTGCGCCGCCCGCACAGCACCAGACGCTGCTGTTCCCCATGACGCACGACGGCGACAAGCTGGCCCGCGCCTGGATGCGCGCCGCAGAGACGGTGCTGCCCTGGCTGCTGGCGGGGCAGGACGTGCTGTTTCTGGTGGAGGGCGACGCCAGCACCTACGCCACCTTTGGCCACCTCGCCCGCACGGTGCAGGCGCTGGATGCGCGCATTGACGTGCCGGTGATTGCAGGTGTGAACGCCTTCGCGGCCGCTTGCGCCGCCCGTGGCATGCCCCTGGCGGAGCAGGACGACACCATTGCCATCGTGCCCGCCGCCTACGGCGTGAGCGCGGTGGACCGTTTGCTCACCGACTTTGACACCCTGGTGCTCATGAAGGTCAAGCCGCTGATGGACGACCTGATCAACTGGCTGACCCTGCGAGAGCTGCTGCCCCACACCCAGTTCATCGAGCGCGTGGGTGCGCCGGACGAACGCAGCGTGAACGGCGTGGACCTGCCCACCCTGCGCGGCACCAAGGTCAGTTACCTCTCGCTCATGATCGTGAAGAACCCGCACCGCATACGGGGTGAGCGCATCAAGGGCTGCCTCAAAAAGACATCGCCTGTGCCCGCAGAAGACAACGCCAGCACCGCACTGGAGACCGAAGAATGACCACCGCCTCTACCCCTACCGATTTGGCGCGTCCCCCCGAGGAGACCCGCGTCTGCATCGTCGCCATCACCCGCCACGGCGCGGCGCAGGCTGCCCAGCTGGCGCGTGACTTGCCCGAGGCCCACATCTGCACCGCCGCCAAGTTTGCGCAGGCGTTTGACGGCCTGCCCAACCCCGTGCGCGCCTACGAAGGTGCCCTGCGTGACGAGATGGCTCCGCTGTTTGCCGGCTACGACCAGCTGGTGTTCTTCGTCTCGCTCGGCGCCGTGGTGCGCCTGATTGCACCGGTGCTCAAGTCCAAGGACGAAGACCCCGGCGTGACGGTGGTGGACGATGCGGGCCAGTTCGTCATTCCCGTCCTCTCCGGCCATGTGGGCGGTGCCAACGCCATGAGCGAGCGCATTGCCGATTTGCTGGGTGCCACGCCCGTGCTCACCACGGCGTCCGATGTGGGCAAGACCATTCCCGTAGACATTCTGGGCCGCCACCTGGGCTGGCAGGTGCAGGCCCCCAAGATCAACATCACCCGCGTATCGGCCCATGTGGTCAACGGCGAGCCCATTGCCCTGGTGCAAGAGGCAGGCAGCACCCGCTGGTGGACCCGGCCCACGCCGCTGCCCGCCAATGTGGAATGCCTCACCGCGTTTGCGCAGGTGCGGCCTGATCACCACAAGGCCGTGTTGTGGGTCACCCATGCGGATGTGCCCAACACCCTCTGGTCCGACTGGGCCGAGCGCCTGGTGGTGTACCGCCCGCCCGTGGGCCAGACTGAAGACGCCACTACGGCCTGAGCCATGTCTGCGGTAGCAAGCCAATCATCCGCGCCAGTGGCCCTTGCCCTTGCCATCGGCCTGGGCTGCGACCGGGGCACGCCCCTGGCCACGGTGCAGCAATGCCTGCAGCAGGCCTTGGCGTTGGCCGGTGGCACGCTGGCCGATGTGGCGGTGCTGGCGAGCATTGAAGCCAAGGCCGACGAAGCCGCCTTTTTGCAACTGGCCGCGCAGCATGGCTGGCCTCTGCACTGGTACAGCGCCGCGCAACTGGCGGCTGTGCCCGTGCCCAACCCCTCGGCCACCGTGCAGCGCTACATGGGCACCCCCTCGGTGAGCGAGGCCGCTGCCCTGCTGGCGGCACAGGCCGATCTGAGCGCCCTGGTGGTGGAAAAGCACAAATTCCGCGGGCCCGATGGCAAGAACGCCACCGTGTCCATCGCCCGCATGGCCGCTGCGTCCTCCACCCCTTTTTCACCCCCGTCCGTTTCTTGAAAGGAAACCTCCCATGCACATCGAAATCGGCATCATCTCCCCCGAAAAGCTGGCCTACGCAGGCGTCGCGGCCAAGGCCCTTTTGGGCACCCATGCCCTGGGCCTGCTCAAAAGCCCCACCGCCTGGCTGCGCACGGCGCTGGCAGCGTTCTTCTTCAGCGTGCTGATGCAGGCATGGTACCTGCCCGTGGGCCCGTCGGAGCTGCACCTGGTGGGCGCCATGCCGGTGTACCTGCTGTTCGGCTTCATCCCCACGCTGTTTGGCTTTGGCCTGGGCCTGCTGGTGCAAGCCCTGGTGTTTGAGCCGCAGGACATGGCCCATCTGGCCGTCAACTTCCTGAGCCTGGCCGTGCCGCTGGTCACCGTGCACCACACCCTGGGCAAGAAGATGCAAGGCATCAGCGTGGCCAATGTGCTCAAGCTCGATGCCGTGTACTACGCAGGCGTGACCCTGATGGTGGGCTTCTGGCTGTCCATCAGCAACGATGCCGCCCCGGTGGCTGACTGGGCTCTGTTTGCGGCCTCGTACACCAGCCTGGTCGCTGTGGAGCCACTGCTGACCATCGGCCTGGTGGCCCTGGCGGGCCGTCTGCGTGGCAGCCGCGTGGGTCAACGCCTGCTCGCCGCCTGCATTGACGAAGGCCTGCTGCGCCGCGCAGCGCCTGCAGTGGCGTCTGCTTGATCTGCACAAGGGCTGATTCCATGACCGCAGGAAAAATCATGCTCGTGGGCATCGGCCCCGGCAGCACGGAACACATGACGGCGCGCGCCCGCGCCGCCATTGCCGAAGCCGACACCATCATCGGCTACGTCACCTACATCAAGCTGGTGGCTGACCTGATTGAGGGCAAGGAGATCATCCGCAAGTCCATGACCGAGGAGCTGGACCGCGCCATCGAAGCGCTGGAGCGCGCCCGCGAGGGCAAGAAGGTGGCGCTCATCTCTTCGGGCGATGCGGGCGTGTACGGCATGGCCGGGCCCACGTTTGAAGTGCTGTTCCAGGCCGGGTGGGCACCGCCCGCCGTGGACGAGAACGGTGTGCCCGAGGCGGGCGGCATCGTGGTGGAAGTGGTGCCCGGCGCCTCGGCCCTCAACAGCTGCGCGGCCCTGGTGGGCGCGCCGCTCACGCACGACTTTTGCGCCATCTCGCTGTCGGACCTGCTCACGCCCTGGCCCACCATTGCGCGCAGGCTTGACGCCGTGGCCTATGCCGACTTCGTGGTGGCCCTGTACAACCCCAAGAGTGGCCGCCGCACGCGGCAAATTGTGGAGGCGCAGCGCCTTTTCCTGCGCCACCGCAGCCCTGATACGCCCGTGGCCATCGTCAAGAGCGCCTACCGCCGCCGTGAGCGCATCGAGTTCACCACGCTGGCGCACATGAGCGATGCCGACATAGGCATGCTCAGCACCGTACTCATCGGCAACAGCAACACCGTGGTGCAAAACGGCCTGATGGTCACGCCACGCGGCTATGCAAACAAATACGACGTGCAGGCTGGGGGTACCACGCGCGAGGGCGAGCGCCCAGGCCGGTCGCTCTCCACCGGGCTCAATGGCTGGCTGGAGAACCTGTTTGCCGACCACGCTGCGGGCGACAGCATCGAAGCCCTGGCCCAGCGCCACCGCCTGCCGGTGGAATACATCCGCGACACCCTTGAAAACCCGCTGGAAGCCGCAGCGCAAGATGCCCCCGAAGAGGCCGAAGCATGAGCACTGACAACACGAATGCGGCTGTGGCCGCAGACACCGCGACCCCCGAAGTCGTGCGCCCCAAGATCAGCGACTACCGCCGCCACCTGCTCATCTGCACCGGCCCACGCTGCGCGCCCGATGGGGCCGCGCAACACCTGTTCGACAGCCTGGGGTCCAAGTTCAAGGCCGCGGGTTTGAACGATGGGGAACTGCGCGTGAAGCGCAGCCGCGTGGGCTGCTTTGCGGCCTGCAAGGGCGGCCCGGTCATGTGCGTGCAGCCCGACGGCACCTGGTACTACAACGTCACCCCCGCCAACATGGACCGCATCATCACCGAACACCTGGTGGGCGGGCAGCCAGTGCAGGAGCTGGTGTTTCACCAGGGGCCCACCGGGGGGTGATGGGTTGCTATTTGTTTTGTAGCTGCTAGCGCTTATTGCATAAGCGCTAGCGGTCAATTTGGCTTGTGGCCATTCTCTGCGCGTTCAGCGCGGCCGGTGCATCTTGAACAACTGCTCCGGCCCCACGGTGAAGTAATCGGCCGGGCCGCCTGCGCGCAGGATGTGGCCTGCGCTGGCCGTGTCGTACACGCCGTCTTTCAGCAATGCGGTGTCGATGTGCACGGCCACCACCTCGCCCAGCACCAGCCAGGTGGGCACCTGCACGCCGTCGGCCCCTTGCAGTTGCAAGACCTGCGTGCGGCGGCATTCCAGGGTGACGGGGCTTTCGGCCACGCGCGGCGGGCGCACTTGCGTGCTGGCCAGGGGCGTGAGGCCTGCCAGCTCAAATTCGTTCACTTGGGGCGCCACGGCGGCGCAGGTCTGGTTCATGGCCTCGGCCAGATCGCGGGTGGCCAGGTTGCACACGAACTCGCCGGTTTCCTCGATGTTTCGCAGCGTGTCCTTGGCGCCGATGCTGGCAAAGCCCACGATGGGCGGCACGTAGTTGAAGGCGTTGAAGAAGCTGTAGGGCGCCAGGTTGAGCGCGCCCTGCGCGTTGCAGGTAGAGATCCAGCCAATCGGGCGCGGGCCGACGATGGCGTTGAACGGGTCGTGCGGCAGGCCGTGGCCCTTGCGGGGTTCGTAGCTGTGCAGGGTGCGTGCGGTCATGGGTTGCTGTCCTTGTTCCATGCGATCAATTTGCTATTAAAAACATAGCTGCTTGCGCTTGCTGTATGAGCGCTAGAGCCCGATTCTGCTTGAAGGTTGGCTGCGCTGCCGCCGCGTGCCTCATTTGCCCTGGCGCGCCAGCCACACGCCGGCCACGGCCACCACCATGCCCACCAGGGCCAGGCCTGATAGCGTTTCATCAAACAGCGCCCAGGCGATGAGCGCGGTGGTGGGCGGGGTCAGGTAAAACAGGCTGGCCACGTTCACGGCGCTGCCCCGGCCAATCAGCAGGTTCAGCAGGCTGACTGCGCCCACCGACAGCACCAGCACCAGCCAGCCCAGGGCAAACATGAACTGGCCCGTCCACTGGATCTGCATGGTTTCGGTCAGGCTGGCCAGCACGGCCATGGCGGCCACGCAGGGCAGGTACTGGATCACCGAGCCCGAGCGCAGGTCAAACGCCGGGCAAAAGCGCTTTTGGTACAGCGTGCCGCAGGTGATGCCCACCAGCGCCACCACGGCGGGCAGCAGCATGGCTAGCAGCGCCTGGCTGGGCACGGAGGCAATTTTTTGCGCCACCACCAGCGCCACACCCGCAAACCCCAAGGCCAGGCCGCACCACTGCGCAGGCCGCACCCGTTCGCCCAGCAACAGCCCGGCGGCCAGGGCCGTGAGCAACGGCTGCAGCCCCACCACCAGCGCCGTGATGCCCGAAGGCAGGCCGTGGCCAATGGCGGTGAACACCCCGCCCAGGTACACGCCGTGCACCAGCAGGCCCGACACCGCAATGTGCAGCCACTGCCGCGCACTGCGCGGCCAGGGCGCGCGAAACCACCGGGCCACCGCCAGCATCAGCACCGTGACGATGGCAAACCGCACCGCCAGAAAAGTCAGCGGCTCCACAAACGGCAAGCCCAGCTTGGCGCCGATGAAGCCCGTGCTCCACAGGGCCACGAACAGCAAGGGGTAGGCGGTGTCGCTCAGGCCAGGGCGGGGCGTGCTCTGCACAGCGGAAGAATTCATGGGGCGGGCCAATCAGGAAGAAGCCATGGAAACGACGATGGGGGCGGATCCGTCCCACGTGCGCGGCGCTGGGGCTTTTTGCCGCGCAGTGCGTACTCTGCCACGCCTGGGCCGCCTGCGCAGGCCAGGGGTCACGGGTGGCTCTCCTCGCGCGCCTGCCTCAATGCGGCCCAGGAGCAGCTCGCCCCCGTCTTGGTGGTGGGCGGCAGGTCGTCGAAAACCCGTTGAAACTGCTGCCTCAGCGCAACGTTGTTCGGTTTTGCAGCAACGCCAGCGGCCCGTTTGCCGATCAGCCCCCTCGGCATGCGCAACAATGTGCGGATACCGCCCGCCATGAACGACACGCGCTCCCCGCTTCCAGAACCAGAGGTCACCTCCAGCGAATTGGAGCGCCTGCGTGCCGCAGTACACCGGGCTGAGCAGGCCGAGCGCCTGCAGCGCGCCCTGTTTGCCATCTCAGAGCTGTCCAGCTCCGACCTGGAAATGCCCCACATGCTGCAGCAGTTGCACACCATCGTGGGCTCGCTCATGTACGCGCGCAACCTGTTCATGGCGCTGTACGACGAGGCCAGCGACAGCCTGGACTTCATCTACATGGTGGACGAAGCCACCCCGGACCAGCCCCAGAGCGGCCAGCGCATCCCCATGGCCGACTATGCGCAGGCGCTGACCTGGTACCTGGTACGCGACGGCCTGCCCCGGCGCGGCTCCATGCAGGCGCTGGCGCAGCAGGTGCCCGGCCCCTTGCGGGCGCGTGGTGCCCATGCGCAGGACTGGCTGGGCGTGCCCCTGCGCGAGGGCCGCCACGTGCGCGGCGCCCTGGTGGTGCAAAGCTACGACGAGCCCAATCGCTACGGACCCGAAGAACAGGCGCTGCTGGAGTTTGTGGCCAGCCACGTACTCACCGCCGTGCAGCGCAAGCAAAGCCAGCAGGCCCTGGAGCAGGCCGTGCAGGTCAGCACCGCCGAGCTGGCCCGCGCCAATCAGACTCTGGTGGCCGAGGTGGCCCGCCGCCAGCGTGGCGAGCGGCTGCAGGCCGCCCTGTACCGCATTGCCGAGCGCGCCAACGACATGGGCAGCATGGACGATTTCTACCGCTCTGTGCATGACACCGTGGGCGATCTCATCAACGCCCGCAACTGCTACATCGCCCTGGTGTCGGAGGATGGGCAGGCGCTGGAATTTCCCTACTATGTGGACGAGCAGGGCGGCAAGGGCATGCCCCGGCGCATGGGCCCGGGGCTGACCGAATACGTGCTGCGCACTCGCAAGCCGCTGCTGGTGAGCCGGGCCGAGGCCGATGAGCTCATCGCCCAAGGTGTTTTCCAGACGGCCGGGCCCCGTGCCACCTCCTGGCTGGGCGTGCCTCTGGTGTGTGACGGGCGGGCGTTGGGCGTGATTGCGGTGCAAAGCTACCAGGCCGACGTGGCGTATTCCGACCGCGACCGGTTGCTGCTGAGCTTTGTCTCGCACCAGATCGCCAGCAGCCTGGTGCGCCGCCGCACCACCGATTCATTGCAACGCGCCAACGCCGAGCTGGCGCAGCGCGTGGCCGAGCGCACAGGCCAGCTGCAAGAGCAGATCGCCGTGCGCGAGCGCGTCGAGGCCCAGCTGCAGCACCAGGTGATGCACGATGCCCTGACCGGCCTGCCCAACCGCAGCTACCTGCTGGAGCGCCTGACCTGGCTGCAGGCACGCCTGCAGCGCCACGAGCATCGCCGCTTTGCGGTGATGTTTGTGGATGTGGACCGCTTCAAGCTCATCAACGAAAGCATGGGCCACCATGCGGGCGATGCGGTGCTGCAAGAGGTTGGGCGGCGCCTGCTGGCCACCCTGGGTGATTCGGACATGATCGCCCGCGTGGGCGGTGACGAGTTTGCCGTGCTGCTGAGCAACGCCCAGACGCTGGAAGCCGCCATGCGCTCGGCACGGCGCATGCTGCAGGTGCTGGACGAGCCCATGGTGGTGGAGGGTAAGCAGCTGTTCGCGTCCGTCAGCATCGGCATCATGATGTGCGACCAGCCTGCTGCGGCCCCCACCGATTTGCTGCGCAACGCCGACACGGCGATGTACCGCGCCAAGCTCAATGGCCGGCGCCGGTTTGAGCTGTACGACGCGCATTTGCACAGCGATGCCCTGCGCGTGCTGACCCTCGAAAACGCCCTGTGGTCGGCCCTCAAGCAGCAGCAGTTTGTGCCCCATTTCCAGCCCATCGTGTCGATTCAAGACGGGCAGGTGCTGGGCTATGAAGCCCTGGTGCGCTGGCAGCACCCGACCGAGGGCTTGCCAGGCCCGGCCGACTTTTTGCAGGTGGCCGAAGACAGCGGCAGCATGGAAGCCATCGACTGGCAGATTTTTGCCGCTGCCAGCCGTGCCATTGCCGCCCAGACCGACTTCACCGGCTACCTGGGCCTGAACGTGGCGCCGCGCCACTTTCGCAACCCGCACTTTTGCCAGCAACTGCTGGACATGCTGAAAGCCGCTGGCCTGCCGCCCTCGCGCCTGTGCCTGGAAATCACCGAAGGCGCCCTGATCGACGACCCCGAGCGCACCTGCGACCTGCTCAACGAGCTGCGCAGCCACGGCATGTCGCTGGCGCTGGACGACTTTGGCACCGGGTACTCGTCGCTGGGGTACCTCCACCGCTTCCCGCTGCTCACGCTCAAGATTGATCGCAGTTTCGTCGCGCCCCTCACCAGTCCCACCGCCCACCAGGGCAGCGCCAGCGCCGCCGTGGTGCGCGCCGTGGTGGCGCTGGCGGGCTCGCTGGGGCTGAGCGTGGTGGCCGAAGGCATCGAAACCCAGGCCCAGGCCGATGCCCTGTGCGCCCTGGGTTGCCACCTCGGCCAAGGCTTCTTGTTTGCCAAACCAGGGCCACTGCCTGCTTCTTCGGCCTGATTCCATTTCTAAGAGCGGCTAACAAAACCCTTCTGGCGTCGTTGCCGTGTCTTGTCGTACTACCCGTACTGCCTGCGACGCGGCGCCTAGCCAGAACCGCTGCGCTGGGTTGTGTTATCCGCTCTAAATCACCCCTGACGTTGTTGCTTCGCCTTGCCGTGCTTTAGCACTGTCTGCGGCTTCGCGCCTCGTCAGGAATGGTTTGAAAATGGAATGAGAGCCAGGTGACCGCTACCGCTGCCCCAAAAACTGCCCCGGTGGTTGTCCCACCGACTTGCGCACCATCGCGCTGAAGGCACTCGGGCTGTAGCCCAGCTCGGCCGCAATCTGGCCCATGGGCATGCGGCCCGCCGCCAGTGACACCGCCTTGGCCAGAATCACCTGCTGGCGCCATTGGGTGAAGGTGCTGCCCAGCTCGGTGCGAAACAGCCGCGCCACCGTGCGCAGGCTGGCCCCCGTGTCTTGCGCCCAGGCCTCCAGCGTGGTGTGGCGCGTGGGGTCGGCCAGCACGGCTTCGCACAACTGGCGCAGGCGCTTGTCGTGGGGCAGGTCCACGCCCAGCTTCACGGGCGCTGCGCGGGCCAGCTCGTCGCACAGCAGCGCGCTCAGGTGGCGTTCGCGCAGCAGCGTGGCTGCGTTGGGCGGTGGGCCGTCGTCCGGGGTGGTGGGCATTTCACGCACCACGGCGCGCAGCAGGTCTGACACTTCCAGCACGCGGCACTGGCGCCACGCGGCCTGCTCAGACGCAGCAGCGCGGCTGCCCAGGGCCTGCGGGCCGCAGCGCCCGCGCGGCTGGTGAAAGTACAGCGTGCGAAGTTCGGCATCGTCCACCATGGTCACGGCGTGCTCCATGCCCGGCGGTATCCACAGCGCGCGCGATGGCGGCACGATGTAGGTGCCCCGGTCCACCGTCAGCTGGATCACGCCGGTGGTGGAAATTGCCACCTGTGCCCACGGGTGGCTGTGCGGCATCACCCGCGTGTCGGCCCGCAACTGCCGGGCCTTGGCGCGCACCGGGCGCTGGGCCGTGGGCACAAACAGGTGCGGGGTCAGTGAATCGACATACGCCACCGGGCGCCGTGCGCGGCGTGGCGCTGGTGCGCTGGAGGTTGTTGCAGGTTTTGGCATGTTTGCGATAGTAATTGACCGGCTATCGTCAAACTGCCGAGCCCGGCGTGCCTAAGATCAACCCCATGACCTCTGCATCCTCTGGCACTTCATCCGGCGCCGTGCCGTTTCGGCAAGACGCCCGCACCATCGGCCTGGTGGGCCTGGCCCATGGCAGCTCGCACTTCTTTCACATGCTGCTGCCCCCGCTGTTCCCGTGGCTGATTGCCGAGTTCGGCTTCAGCTATTCCGAACTCGGGGTGCTGGTGTCCGTGTTCTTTGTGATCTCCGGGGTGGGCCAGGCCCTGTCGGGCTTTTTGGTAGACCGGGTGGGCGCGCGGCCCGTCATGTTCTTTGCGCTGTCGAGCTTTACAGCTTCAGGGCTGGTGGCGGGCACTGCGCAGGGCTATGGGGGGCTGGTGGTGGCTGCAGCCCTGGCCGGGCTGGGCAACGCGCCCTTCCACCCGGTGGACTTCACCATCCTGAACAAGCGCGTATCCCCCCAGCGGCTGGGGCACGGCTTTGCGGTGCACGGCATCAGCGGCAACCTGGGCTGGGCCACGGCGCCAGTGTTCATGGCAGGCATTGCCACGGCCACGGGTTCGTGGCGCACCGCCAGCCTGTGCGGCGCGGCGTTTGCGCTGCTGGTGCTGGCCATCATGGTGATCAACCGCGACGCGCTGGACGACCGCCAGGGCGAATGGGCCCACCAGGCCAAGGGCGCCGCGAGTGGGCAGGCTGCCAAGCCCGAGCATCCCATGGCTTTCCTCAAGCTGCCTTCGGTGTGGCTGTGCTTTTCGTTCTTCTTCTGGAGCACCTGCGCCCTCAGCGCCATCCAGAGCTTTGCCAGCCCCGCGCTGCAGTCGATGTACGGCCTGCCCCTGAGCCTCACGGCCATGGTGGTCACCGGCTACATGCTGTGCGGCGCGGGCGGCATGGTGGTGGGCGGCTTTCTGGTCGGCCGCGTGCAGCGGCTGGAGAAAGTGATCTCGGTTTGCCTGCTCGGCTCTGCCGTGCTGCTGGCGCTGGTGGGCACAGGGCTGTTGCCTGGCATCGCCGCCCTGGTGGTGGCCTCCATCGCTGGCCTGGGCACCGGCCTGGCAGGCCCCTCGCGCGACATGCTCATCAAGCGTGCTGCGCCGCCCGGCGCCACGGGCCGTGTGTACGGCACCGTGTACTCAGGCCTGGATCTGGGCTTTTGCTTGTCGGCCCCGGTGTTCGGCGCCATGCTGGACCATGGCATGACCTCGGGCATCTTCTTCGGCTCTGCCGCTACGCTGGCGTTGAGCGTGGTGTCTGCGGCGTTGGTGGGGGTGGGGCTCGCGGCGCGGATGGCGCGGCCAGCGGCGGTGACCGTTGGGTGAGGGGCGCTTGGCTTTTGGGGGGGCCTTCGGCTCCCATTCTGTCGAGGCGCTGGCTAATTTGGGGTAGTCAGTTTGGGCAAGGATCGGTCATCGCCACGTTGATAACTGACGACTGCTTGAAGCGTAATCCTGCCATCACGTACTTGCTGTCAAAAACCAGCTTACCGATTACCCAGCTTAACGAGAAGCGCGCAGCTCTAGGTCTACCACGCTTTTGCGTTTAGGTTCGTCACCGGTCTTCTTAAAGGCGCAGACGAAGCGGGGTGCCTCGTTTAAGCAGACGGAAATTCTTGTGTACTCACAACACACAGTGCCCCAACCCTTTGCATCGCTCCCCAAGCCGTTCACCCAAACCAACTTTTCATAAAAAGGGCCTCTTTCGAGCAATGCCGCTCAGTTAAGTCTGAGCGGCATTTTTTTGACGGGATACTGGGTCTT
>NZ_JAEFCH010000042.1:0-34047 GCF_016406015.1 Acidovorax sp. IB03
CAAGACCCAGTATCCCGTCAAAAAAATGCCGCTCAGACTTAACTGAGCGGCATTGGCCTTGAAGGCTCCTTTTTTTATGTCCCATTTGCCTTGGCCGGGGGCTGTCACACCCCCACCAAGGCAGTTCAGTCATCAGATCGGCAAGGCCACCAGGTCGTGCCCCTGCACCGCCACGATGCGGGCCTTGGTGAATTCACCCACCTTGAGCTGTTTGCTGATCTTCTCGGGCGGCAGCAACTGCACGGTGCCATCGATCTCGGGCGCGTCGGCGTAGGTGCGGCCCACCCCGCCCTTGCGGCCCATGGCCGGGGCATGGTCCACCAGCACCTGCATGGTGGCGCCCACGCGGCGTTGCAGCTTGGCAATCGACACTTCTTCGGCCACGGCCATGAAGCGCGCACGGCGCTCCTCGCGCACTTCCAGGGGCAGCATGCCGGGTAGCTCGTTGGCCACAGCGCCCGTCACGTCGCTGTAGGCAAAGCAGCCCGCACGGTCGATCTGCGCTTCGCGCACAAAGTCCAGCAGGTGCTGGAACTCTTCTTCCGTTTCGCCAGGGAAGCCTGCAATGAAAGTGCTGCGGATCACGATCTCGGGGCAGGCCTCGCGCCAGCGCTGGATGCGCTCCAGATTGCGCTCGCCGCTGGCAGGGCGCTTCATGCGCTTGAGCACATCGGGGTGGCTGTGCTGGAACGGTACATCCAGGTAAGGCAGCACGCGGCCTGTGGCCATGAGCGGAATCACTTCATCCACGCTGGGGTACGGATACACGTAATGCAGACGCACCCAGGCGCCGTAGGGCTCGGCAATCTCGCCCAGGGTCTGCACCAGTTCCAGCATGCGGGTCTTGACGGGCTTGCCGTCCCAGAAGCCGGTGCGGTACTTCACGTCCACGCCATAGGCCGAGGTGTCCTGGCTGATGACCAGCAGCTCCTTCACGCCGCCTTCAAACAGGGCCTTGGCTTCCTTGAGCACATCACCCACAGGGCGCGAAACGAGGTCGCCGCGCATCGAAGGGATGATGCAGAAGGTGCAGCGGTGGTTACAGCCTTCGCTGATCTTCAGGTACGCATAGTGGCGCGGCGTGAGCTTGATGCCCGCCTCGCCAAAAGCGCCGGGCACCAGATCGAGGAACGGGTCGTGCGGCTTGGGCAGGTGGGCGTGTACCGCCTCCATCACCTCTTGCGTGGCGTGTGGGCCGGTGACGGCCAGCACGCTGGGGTGCACGTCTTTGACCAGATTGCCGCCGCTTTCGCCAGCGCGTGCGCCCAGGCAGCCCGTGACGATGACCTTGCCGTTTTCGGCCAGGGCCTCGCCAATCGTGTCCAGGCTTTCCTTCACGGCATCGTCAATGAACCCGCAGGTGTTGACGATGACGAGGTCCGCGCCCTCGAAGGTCTTGGAGGTTTCGTAGCCCTCGGCGCTGAGTTGCGTGAGGATGAGTTCGGAGTCCGTCAGAGCCTTGGGGCAGCCCAGGCTGACGAATCCGACTTTGGGTGTTTTTGTGGGGGAGAGTGCTTCGCTCATCCCCCTATTGTCCCAGTTCCGCGAGGCGGACGCCTATTGCCACCCCACATCGGGCCAGAAAGCACTGGATGCAGGTGCAAAAAATCGTGCGATCAGCGCTTGAGCCCGAATGCGCCCAGCATCTGCTCGGTCTGCTTTTGCATCTGCTCCTGCATTTGCGTGAGCATGGACTGGGACTGCTCCACGTAGTTGCCCATCATGCCCTTGAGCATGGGCGACTGCAGGTTCATGAACTGCGCCCACATTTCGGGCGTCACGCTCTGGGATTGCTCTGCCAGCTTCTTTTGCACATCAGTGAACGCCTGCACATTTTTTTCGAG
This sequence comes from Acidovorax sp. IB03, assembly GCF_016406015.1. NCBI lineage: Bacteria > Pseudomonadati > Pseudomonadota > Betaproteobacteria > Burkholderiales > Comamonadaceae > Acidovorax > Acidovorax sp. IB03. Next base: position 1,845 of record NZ_JAEFCH010000042.1, read on the forward strand.
GTACGCCCCCATGAAACCCTGCATGGCATGGCCATAGAAGCGGATGATGTTGGCAAGTACCGCCTCGCTGAACATCGGCGCCCCGCCCGCTTCCTCTTCCAGAATGATTTGCAGCAGGATGCTGCGGGTGAGGTCTTCTCCCGTCTTGGCATCGCGCACCACCACGTTCTGGTTGTCGATCACCAGCTGCCGCACTTCAGACAGGGTGATATAGGTGGAAGTGTCGGTGTCGTACAGGCGACGGTTGGGGTATTTTTTGATCACGCGCTGCGTAGTCTTGTGAGCGGCGCTGGTGGATTCGGGCAAAACGGAACTCCTCGGGCAGAACACCCATGTGTGTATTGCAGTGCAACACATTCTAGAGAGCCGCAGGCAAGCCCCTCTCCGAGGAATACCCTGATGAATCGCCTGAACGCAAAGTCCACGACGCGCGACAGAGCGGCCCGGAAAATAAAAAAGCCTTCCAAGCGATTTGCTTTGGAAGGCTTTTTACCAATGGTTAGTTGGTAGGCGCGATTGGACTCGAACCAACGACCCCCACCATGTCAAGGTGGTGCTCTAACCAGCTGAGCTACGCGCCTGTTTGTATTCGAGAATGCGATTATAGCATCAGTTTTTACGCCGAATCAATAAATCCAAGTTCAAGATCGCCCGAAGCTCAGCGCCTGCGCGCCGAACGCACGCCGGCCACGCTGGCCACAATGCCCAGCACCTTGTTGAGACGGCCCGAATCAGCCACCTCCACGGTGAATGTCATCCACGCCGTACCCTTGACCGACTGGGTCTGCACCCCGATCACATTGGTTTTCTCACGGGCAAACACTTCTGAGATGTCACGCAGCAGGCCCTGGCGGTCGGCAGCTTCCACAGCCACATCCACCGGGTACACCGCAGCGGCAGCAGCCTTGGGAGTGCCCCACTCCACATCGATCACGCGCTCGGCACTGCGGGCAGCCATTTCGCGGAAGTTGCTGCAGTCGGCACGGTGAACGCTCACGCCCTTGCCCCGGGTAACAAAGCCACGGATGACGTCGGGTGGCGCGGGCTTGCAGCACTTGGCCAACTGGGTCATCAGTGAATCGATACCCACCACCAGCACCCCGCCTTTAGGTGCAGATTCATTGGTGCGGGTTTTTTTGAGCAGCAGATACTCGTCCGGTTGCAGCACAGGCTCTGGCGGGCGCAGCAGGTTTTCGATGTTGCGCAGCGAAAACTCGTCCTTGCCCACCACTTCAAACAGCGCATCGGCCGACTTGAAGCCCAGCTGGGTGGCCAGGTCATCCAGCTTCATCGCCGTCTTGCCCTCGCGCTGCAGCAGCTTTTCCACCGCCTCGCGGCCACGGGCCACGGTTTCATGCGTGGCCTGGGCGTTGAACCAGGCGCGTACCTTGGCCTTGGCCCGGTTGCTGGTGAGGTAGCCCAGCTCAGCATTGAGCCAGTCGCGCGAGGGGCGCCCTTCCTTGACGGTGGTGATCTCCACCGTCTGCCCGTTTTGCAGCGGGGTGTTGAGCGGCACCATGGCGCCATCCACGCGCGCGCCCCGGCAGCGGTGGCCCACGCTGGTGTGCACGGCATAGGCAAAGTCTACCGGGGTGGAGCCTTGCGACAGTTCAATCACCGCTGCGTCGGGCGTCAGCACGTAGATGCGGTCTTCAAACAGGCCACGGTTGGGCACGGCGCCTGCCAGGTCACGCTCCCACGCCAGCAGCTGGCGCAGCACGGCGATCTTGGCGTCGTACTCGCCTGCGGCAGACACGCCCGCGTAGCCCTTGCTGCCCGCCTCTTTGTAAGCCCAGTGCGCGGCCACGCCATGCTCGGCATGTTCGTGCATGGCCTGGGTACGGATCTGGATTTCGACAGGGCGGCCCTGCTCGTCGCGCACGATGGTGTGCAGCGACTGGTAACCGTTGGGCTTGGGTTTGGCGATGTAGTCGTCAAACTCTTCCACGATGGGGGTGAACTGCTCATGCACCCAGCTCAGGGCGGCATAGCAGTCCTTCACGGTGGGCACCACCACGCGCAGGGCGCGCAAATCGAGCACCTGGTCAAAGTTCAGCGACTTGCCCCGCATCTTCTTGACGATGCTGTAGATGTGCTTGGGCCGGCCCTGCACGGTGGCGCTGATGCTGCGGCTGCGCAGTTCAGACTCCAGCCGCAGGCGCAGCTGCTGCATGTACATCTCGCGCTCGCCGCGCTTTTCATCGAGCAGGCGGGCCACTTCCTTGTAGGTGTCCGGCTCCAGAAAGCGGAAGGACAAGTCCTCCAGCTCCCACTTCATCTGCCAGATGCCCAGGCGGTTGGCCAGCGGCGCAAACACCTGCAGTGACTCGCGCGCGAGGCTGGGCGACACAGGCCGCTTGCTGGCCGCATGAAAGCGCAGCGTTTGCAGGCGCGACGCCAGGCGCAGCATGACCACCCGCAGGTCGCGCGAGAAGGCCAGCAGCATCTTGCGCACGTTCTCGGTCTGCACGGCAGGGTCGTCCACCTGCTCGGCTGCCAGGGCCTGGCGCTGCACGCGCATGAGCTTGGTGGTCTCGACGGCCAGGGCCGCAAAGCTGTCACCAAAAGCCTTGGCAATCACCTCTTCAGGCTTGTTCAAATGCACGCAGGCGTAGACCAGATAACTGGCGGCCTGCATGGCTTCAGACCCGCCAATGCCTTTGAGGATGGCGGCCACGGCATCGGCATGGACCAGGGTGTTCTCGCCCGAATCCAGCGTCTCGCAGGCCAGCAACGGCTCGGCAAACGCGCGGGCGCGGGCCAAGGCGTCAACCTGCTCGGGCAAGGCGTTGGCGGTGGCCGCAATCAGTTGCGGCAGCGGCTCGGTCTGCGTGAGGGCGGGGGCTTGGGTAGCGGGGTTTGTCTTCATCCTGCCAATGCACTTTCTGCGACAGGGGCAGCCAATAGGAAATTCTGGACGACGGCCACCTGGTCGGCAGCGATCAAGGTGGGGGCATGTCCCACACCTTCAAACTCCACACAATGCGCCTTGGGCCCACGGACCTGCATGGCCTGGGCCGTTTCGGGCGACAACAGGTCGGACTGCGCCCCGCGCAGCAACAGCGTTTGGGCCTGGATCTGGTCGTACAGCTGCCAGAGCACGGATTCGCCGGCGGCTGCTGCTTCCTGGGTCAAGGCCCGGAACGGCACGGCAATCGCCGGGTCGTAGTGCAGCGTCAAGCCGCCATCGGGCAAGCTGCGCAGCATGGGCCTGGAAAGCTCCAGCCATTGCTGCTGCGTGTGCGGCCCAAAGCTGGTGGAGATGGCCCACATCGCATCGGCCGCCTGCTGCAGCGAATCAAATCGCGCCGGGTAACCCAGATATTGGCCAATGCGCTGCAGCGCTTGCCACTGGATGACGGGGCCCACATCGTTCAACACCAGCCGACGCACAGGTGCGGGCAGCGGCAAGCCGGGCTGCCCCGCCACCGCCATGCCGATGAGCCCGCCCATGCTGGTGCCCACCCAGTCCAGTGTGGTGATGGGCGCTTGCTGGTGCACTTGCGCCAGCAGGGCCAGCATGTCGGCAGCGTAGACGGGCAATTGGTAACCCAGGGGGTCGGCCAGCCAGTCGCTTTGGCCACGCCCCACCACATCAGGGCAGATCACGCGTGCGTGGGCACTCAGGCTGCGCGCCAAGGTGTCAAAGTCCCGCCCCTGCCGCGAAAGGCCGTGCACACACACCACCACATGGGGGTGGGCAGGGTTGCCCGTGGCATTCCACTCCCAATAGGCCATGCGGTGCTGCGCAGCAGCGGCATCGGCATGGGTTGCTGGTGCCGAGGCGGCTGCAGGGCCTGGGCACGGTACGTAGTTCAGCGTAGGTTCAATCATGGGTACGAAATCCGGGAGCAGCGCTTGATAATGGCCGCGTTGCATCGTAATTCATTCGGACTTGCGCAAATCAGGATGCAACCAAAGCTTTTGCCCTGCCAAGGGGTGTCTGCCCCCCACGCTGCGCAAGTCATGCTCATTACGGAGAGACTCTCATGCTGAAAGGCAAAACGGCCCTCGTCACCGGCTCGACCAGCGGCATTGGTTTGGGCATTGCAAAAGCGCTGGCGCGCCAGGGGGCCAACATTGTGCTCAACGGCTTTGGCGATGTGGACACGCCCCGCGCTGAAGTGCTGGCCGCCGGCCAGGCCAGCGGGGCGCAAGTGGCGTACCACGGGGCCGACATGAGTCGCGCCGCAGACATCGAAGACCTGATGCGCTACAGCGAGGCGCAGTTTGGCCAGGTGGACATTCTGGTGAACAACGCAGGTATCCAGCATGTGGCCAATGTGGAGGATTTTCCCGTCGAGCGGTGGGACGCCATCATTGCCATCAACCTGACCAGCGCCTTCCACACCTCGCGCCTGGCCCTGCCCGCCATGCGCCGCGCCAACTGGGGCCGCATCATCAACGTGGCTTCGGTGCACGGCTTGGTGGGGTCTGCGCAAAAGTCGGCTTATGTGGCCGCCAAGCACGGCATCGTGGGGCTGACCAAGGTGACGGCGCTGGAGACCGCCACCACCGGCATCACCGCCAACGCCATCTGCCCCGGCTGGGTGCTGACCCCGCTGGTGCAAAAGCAGGTGGACGCCAAGGCTGCCGCCCACGGCCTGACCAACGAAGAAGCCACGAAGCTGCTGCTGGGCGAAAAAGAACCTTCCATGCAGTTCACCACCCCCGACGAACTGGGCGAGCTGGCGGTGTTCTTCTGCTCCACAGCCGCCAACAACGTGCGCGGCGTGGCATGGAACATGGACGGCGGCTGGGCTGCGCAGTAAGCCCAAACGCTATTAATTTAATAGCTACCAGCGCTTACCTATAAAGCGCCAGAGGCCAATTTCATCAAAAAGGCCCTTTGCATTGCGCAAAGGGCCTTTCTCATTCTGGAGGCAGTGTGGCGGTCAACCGTGGGCCGGTGCAGACCCTGCAGGCCCGTCAGCGTGCGGGGCTGCCGAATCCACCGCCACCGTGGTCTTGGCACCCGGTACGGCTTTGCGGGCAAACAGCGTGTACATGGTGGGCACCACAAAAATGGTGAGCAAGGTGCCCAGCGACATGCCGCCCACAATCACCCAGCCGATCTGCGAACGGGTCTCGGCCCCGGCACCGGTGGCCAACGCCAGCGGCACCGCGCCCAGCACCATGGCACCCGTGGTCATCAGGATGGGGCGCAGGCGCTGGGCAGACGCCTTGACCAGCGCATCCACCATCTCCATGCCCTCTTCACGCAGTTGGTTGGTGAACTCCACAATCAAGATGCCGTGTTTGGTGATGAGCCCCACCAGCGTGATGAGCCCGATTTGTGAATACACGTTGAGCGAGCCCCCGCTCCACTGCAGCGCCAGCAGCGCGCCAATCATGGACAGCGGCACCGACACCATGATGACCAGCGGGTCGATGAAGCTCTCAAACTGCGCGGCCAGCACCAGAAAGATGAACACCAGCGCCAGCAGGAAGACCACGCCCAAGGCCCCTTGCGAGCTCTTGAACTCGCGCGAGGTGCCGTTCAGATCGGTCGTGTAGCCGGGCTTGAGCACCTTGGCGGCAGTGTCATCCATGAATTTCAGCGCTTCGCCCAGCGAATAGTCGCGCGACAGGTTGGCGGTGATGGTGACCGAGCGGCGCTGGCCGAAGTGGTTCAGCTCGCGCGGGCTCACGCTTTCCTTCACGTTCACCAGGCTGGAGAGCGGAATCATCGCGTCATTGCGGCCCCGCACGTAGATGCTGTCGATGTTCTCGGGCGTGGTGCGGCCCCGGGCCTCGGTTTGCACGATCACATCGTACTGCTCGGCATCGCGCTTGTAGCGCGTCACGGTGCGCCCGCCCAGCATGGTCTCAATCGCCCGGGCCACCACGTCCACGCTCACGCCCAGGTCGGCTGCGCGCTCGCGGTTCACGCTAATGCGCAACTCGGGCTTGTTCAGGCGCAGGTCTGCATCAGGCGCGATGATGCCGGGGTTCTTGGCCATCTCGGCCAACATCTGCCGGGTCACGGCATTGAGGTTTTCGTAGCTGTCCGAGGTCTGGATCACATACGTCAGTGGCCGCGACCGAAAGCCCTGGCCCAAGGACGGCGGCGTGATCAAAAAGGCATTCACCCCCGGCAGCGCGCCCACTTTGGGCTGCAGCTCGCGGGCCATATCCAGGGTGCTGCGCTCGCGCTGCTCCCAGTCCACCGTGCGGTAAATCACGCTGCCCTGGGCCACGGTGGGGTTGCCGATGTTGGCGAAGATGCGGTCAAACTCGGGGTAGTCGCGCCCGATCTTCTCCAGCTCCAGCGCATAGCGGTTGGTGTAGTCCAGCGTGGCGCCATCGGGTGCGGTGACGTTGACGAGAATGGTGCCCCGGTCTTCCAGCGGCGACAACTCTTGCTTCATCTTGGGGTAGACCAGCGCCAGCCCCGCCGCGCTGGCCAACATCACGCCCACCACCAGCCAGCGGGCCTGGAACAGCGCGCCCCGCAGTCCGCCACCACCGCCCCAACGGGCCGTGACCACCCAGCGCAGCAGCCGGCCATAAGCGTCTGACATGGCGGTGAGCCAGCGCTCGATGGATCGGTCGAACCAGTTGGGCTTGGGGTTGTGCTTGAGCAGCAGCGAACACATCATGGGCGACAGCGTCAGCGCCACAAAGCCGGACACCACCACCGCACCGGCCAGGGCCAGCGCAAACTCCACAAACAGCCGCCCGGTGCGGCCGGGCGTGAAGGCCAGCGGCGCATACACGGCCACCAGCGTGAGTGTCATGGCAACGATGGCGAAGCCGATTTCCTTGGCACCCTTGATGGCGGCAGAGAACGGATCGAGCCCCTCTTCGATGTGCCGGTAGATGTTCTCCAGCATCACGATGGCATCGTCCACCACCAGCCCAATCGCCAGCACCAGCGCCAGCAAGGTGAGCGTGTTGATGGAAAAGCCGGCCAGGGCCATCAGCGCAAAAGAGCCCACCAAGCTGACCGGAATGGTGATGATGGGAATGATGGACGCGCGCAGGGTGCGCAGGAACACAAAAATCACCAGCGCCACCAGCACCACCGCCTCGGCAATGGTCTGGTACACGCTCTTGACCGAGCGGTCGATGAACAGCGAGTTGTCGTTGGCGATGTCGATGGTGATGTCTGCAGGTAAATCAGCCTTCAGGGTGGGCAGCATCGCGCGCACACCGGCAGACAGCTCCAGCGGGTTGGCCGTGGCCTGGCGGATCACGCCCATCGAAATGGCATCGCGGCCATTGAGGCGCACGCGGCTGCGGTCGCTGGCGGCGCTTTCTTCCACGCGCGCCACATCGCGCATGCGCACGGGAAAGCCGTTCACGGTGCGGATCACAATGTCGGAGAACTGCGCCGGGCGGGCCAGTTCGGTCTGCGAAGTCACGCTGAACTCGCGCTGCTGCGATTCGATACGGCCTGCGGGCAGCTCCAGGTTGTTGCGACGAATGGCGTCTTCTACGTCCTGCGTGGTCAGGCGGTAGCCCGCCATGCGCTCAGGGTCCAGCCAGATGCGCATGGCGTAGCGGCGCTCGCCGTAAATGGGCACATCGGCCACGCCAGTCACCGTCTGCAGCCGGGGCTTGACGATGCGGTTGAGCAAATCGTTGATTTCGAGCGGGCTACGCGTGTCGCTGCTGAAGGCCAGCCACATCACGGGCGAGGCATCGGCCTCCACCTTGGCAATCACCGGCTCGTCCACCGCATCGGGCAGACGGTTACGCACCCGCGCCGTGCGGTCGCGCACCTCGGCGGCGGCGTTGTCGGCATCTTTCTCCAGCCGAAAGCGCACGCTGATCTGGCTTTGCTCGGCACGGCTGATGGAGGTGATCACATCCACCGCATCAATGCCCGCAATCGAGTCTTCGAGGGGCTTGGTGACCTGGGACTCGATCACCTCCGCCGAGGCCCCGGCGTAGCGCACGCTCACCGTGACCACGGGCTCGTCGATCTTGGGGTACTCACGCACCGTCAGGCGGGTGAAACTCACGGCCCCTACCAGCAAGACCAGCAGGGACAGGACGGTGGCGAACACCGGTCGGCGGATGGAGATTTCAGCAAGTTGCATGGCGAGCGTCGGGCAATGTCAGAAATGCAGAACTCAGGAAGACTGGCCGCCGCGCACCGGCGTCGGCTGCGTGGTGGCGCTCAGCGGACTCTGGCACGGGTTGGCGCCCGGCAAAGGGGGCGCAGCGGCTGGGGCGGCTGCCGTGGCCGCACCAGATACTGGCTGGGACGCAGCGGAAGATGCCGTGGCAGGAGGTTCCGCGCCTGCGGCAGAGCGCCCAGCAGAAGGCTGGCCCAGCTCCACCACGCGCACCGCCATGCCATCGCGTTGCAGGCGCTGCTGCCCCGCCGTGACCACCACATCACCCGGTGCAAGCCCTTCCACCACCTCCACAAACCCTGGGGTGCGTGCGCCCAGCCGCACGGGGGTGCGCTTGGCCACCTGGCTGCCCTCTTCCGTACCAGCCACCACTCGCAACACATAAGGCGCTGCACCATCGGGAACGATAGCCTCCTCAGGCACCACATTGGCGTCAGAGCGTTCACCAAACACCGCCGTGACGCGTGCAAACATGCCGGGGCGCAACTGCAGGCGGCGGTTGTCGATGCAGCCGCGCACGGCGAGCGAGCGGCCATCGGCATCGATCTGCGGGTTGATGGCCAGCACCACGGCCGAATACTGCACGCCCGGCAGCGCATCAAAGGCCACGCGGGCCGTCTGGCCGGTTTTCACCTTGTTCTGCAACCGCTCGGGCAGGCGGAAGTCCACGTACACCGCATCCAGGTCTTCCACGTTGACGATGTCGGCGCCATCCTTGAGGTAGTCGCCCACGTTCACGCCGCGAATGCCTGCAACGCCATCAAACGGCGCCACGATGCGCAGGCGCTGGGCTGTGGCTTCGGCCAGGGCGAGCTTGGCCTCAGCCACTTCAAGATTGGCGGCACTTTCGTCCACCGAACGCTGGCTGATGAACCCCTGGGCCACCAGCTCCTGGTTGCGCTTGTGGTTGGCGCGGGCGATCGACAACTCGGCACGGCTTTGCTGCACCTGGGCGCGGGGCAGCTGGTCATCCAGCTGCACCAGCAGCTGCCCTTTGCGCACGCGCTGCCCATCGCTGAAATTGAGCTGCGTGATGCGCCCGCTGATTTCAGGCCGCAGCACCACGCTACGCCGCGAACGCAAGCTGCCCACAGTCTCTGCATCGTCGCGCATGGTCATCTGGCGCACCTTGGTCGCTTCCACCATCACGGGTTTTGCAGGGCTTTGCGCACCAGGCTTGGCCGCTGCGTTGCCCTGCGGTGCGGGAGCACCGGCGCGAGAAGACCGCGCAGGCGACTGAAACCACCAGGCGGCGCCTGAAGCAACAGCCAAACCGAGAACAGCAAAAACGACGTATTTGTTCTTGAGCGCCATGAAATCACAGACCTGGGATGAGCGAAATGCAGCCAAACAATGTATCAGCGCGCTGTGGCCTGCGCAGGCGCCCCGCGCTTAACCCCGCCAGCCATTCCCTGAGATTTACGCAAGCTTTACACGAACGCTGTACGAGAAAACACTGCGCCGTCGCCTGGCCATCACCATGGGGACGGAAGGCGCGAGTGAGCGGTCGTCAGAAAGAGGGTGAAGGGAGTCTGCACAAAGGCAGCCTCATCGCCATCAGCTGCCAATGAAAGCCGCAGGCAAGCAACCATGCCCACAGCCTTTCAGGCGGGCTTGGCACCGTGGCGAGATGCCAGGCATGTCAGAGGCCTCTCAGCGCCCCATCGCCTTGTCAACGCCCAGGTTGGCCAGCGCGTCAGCGCGCTCGTTGCCAGGGTGACCCGAGTGGCCCTTCACCCAGCGCCATTCAATGCGGTGCCCGCCCGTGTTCACCAGGGTGTCCAGCCGCTTCCACAGCTCCACGTTTTTCACAGGCTGGTTGGACGCGGTGCGCCAGCCCTTGGCCTTCCAGCCGTGAATCCACTCGGTAATGCCCTTGCGCACATATTCACTGTCCAGAAAAAGCGTCACGGCGCAAGGGCGTTTGAGGGCCGACAGCGCCTCAATCACGGCCATCAGCTCCATGCGGTTGTTCGTGGTGCCCAGTTCGCCGCCAAACAATTCTTTTTCCAGCGCGCCAGAACGCAACAGCACGCCCCAGCCGCCGGGGCCGGGATTGCCTTTGCACGCACCATCTGTGTAGATCTCAACCTGATTCAAACCGGATTCCTGCCAATTGATTAAAAAGAGTTGCGAGCCAATGCTTGAGCGCGACGCGCAGCGCCGCCCGGGGTGATCAGCGCGGCGGCATGGGGCCATGCGGCCCGGACTTTCGCGCCACCGGCACCGTGGCAGCCACCCGCTTGCGGCCCGAGCGCCATGCGGGCTCCAGCAGACGCATGCCATGCACACGCTTGACGGCCACCAAAAAGTAGCCAGCCCCAAGAATGGGCCACCACTTCTCGCCCAGGGGATCAACCCACGAAAAGCGCTCCAGCCATTCGGCACTGCGCACTGCTGGACGATAACAGCCAAAGCGGACGGTCTCGACCTCGAAGCTCAACAAACGCAGCCAGTCGCGCATGCGCCGAACACCGATGAACTCCCCCACATCGGGCAAATACAGGGGTTCCTGCGTCCAGCGCTGGCACAGCCGTACACGCATCTGCCGCAGTCCCCACAGGCTCAGGGGGTTGAGCCCGGCAATCACCACCCGGCCCTCGGGCACCAGCACACGCTCCACTTCACGCAGCGCCATGTGCGGATCCACGCTCAACTCCAGGGTGTGGGGCAACACCACCAAATCCAGACTGGCATTGGGGAATGGCAAGGCCTCGGGCTCAGCCCACAGGGCCGCCGCACGCGGCGCATGGGACGTGCCAGCGTCCGAGGGCTCTTCAGTGCGCGAGAGCATGGCATCCGCCCCCAGCGCCAGCCACTGGTGCGGCATACGGTTGGTTCGCAGACCTTCGATGCGCGGCATACCCAGCTGCAGCGCGTGGTAGCCAAAGATGTCGGCCACGGCGTCGTCCATGCAGGCCTGCTCCCAGGCAAGCAGGTAGCGGCCTGGGGCAGAGTCGAACCACTGGTGCAAATCTATAATTTCAGAGCTCATGAAACTGCTGCCGCTACCCGCCTTCACCGACAACTACATCTGGATGCTGCATGACGGAACGCATGCCGTGGTGGTGGACCCTGGGGATGCAACCCCGGTGCAGCACGCATTGCAGTCGCTGGGGTTGACGCTGCAGGCGATTCTAGTCACCCACCACCATGCGGATCATGTCGGTGGCGTAGGGGCTTTGCAGCAGCAAACGGGGGCGACCGTCTACGGCCCTGCAACCGAAAAAATCACACCCCGACCCATCGGGCTCACGGAAGGCCAGCAGGTACAAGTGCTGGGTCTTACCTTGCAGGTGCTGGACGTGCCGGGGCACACCGCTGGGCACATCGCCTACTACTGCGCAGACTCGCCCGAAGGCCCCTTGCTGTTCTGCGGCGATACACTGTTCTCCGGCGGGTGCGGTCGCCTGTTTGAGGGCACGCCTGCGCAGATGCATGCATCGCTGCAGAAACTCAGCGCATTGCCCGACCACACCCAGGTGTGTTGTGCGCATGAATACACACTCTCTAACCTGAAATTTGCCTTGGCGGTGGAACCCACCAACGAGGCATTGCTCAACTACAACGCCTGGTGCGCGGCACAGCGCGCCAGTGGCCGCCCCACGCTGCCATCCCACATGGCGCAGGAGCGCGCCATCAATCCGTTTTTGCGGGTTCAGCAACCGGCAGTCGCACAAGCCGCCCAGGCTTATGCACCGCAGACCGATGTCAACGACGCAATTGCCGTACTGGCGGCCTTGCGCAATTGGAAGAACGAGTTTCGATGAAATTTCTGCACATTGTCAGCCTGGTAGGCATGCTCTGGTTGACGGGCTGCGCCACCACCGGCGGAGCCCCTGGGGTGGTCAGCAACGCCCCTGACGACACACCCACCAGCAGTCGCCCTGCGCACACCCCCATCATCCCCAAGGGCCCCCTGCAGCCCATCAAGGCGGCCAATGCCAGTAGCCAGGAGGTCGCATCGCTCTCCACCCCGGCAGACCTCTGGGACCGCATCCGGCGTGGCTTTGCCATGCCCGACCTGCAGCATGAACTGGTGCAAGACCGCGAGCAGTGGTACGCCAGCCGCCCCGACTACATGCAGCGCATGACGGAGCGCTCCAGCAAATACCTGTTCCATATCGTTGAAGAGCTGGAGCGGCGCGGCATGCCCACCGAACTGGCCCTGCTGCCCTACATTGAAAGTGCCTTCAACCCCCAGGCGGTCTCCAGCGCCAAGGCGGCAGGCATGTGGCAGTTCATGCCGGCCACCGGCAGTTACTTTGACCTGAAGCAGAACGCGTTCCGTGATGACCGGCGCGACGTGCTGGCCTCCACCCGCGCCGCGCTGGACTACCTGCAAAAGCTCTACGGCATGTTTGGCGACTGGCACCTGGCCCTGGCGGCCTACAACTGGGGTGAAGGCAGCGTGGGCCGTGCCATTGCCCGCAACCAGAAACAGGGTCTGGGCACCAGCTACACCGACCTGAACATGCCTGCAGAAACACGCATGTATGTGCCCAAGCTGCAGGCCGTGAAAAACATTGTGGCCAACCCGGAAGCCTTCAAAACCGAGTTGCCGGTGATTGAGAACCACCCCTACTTCCAGACGGTGGACATCACCCACGACATTGACGTTGCACTGGCGGCCAGCCTCGCGGGGATTCGCGAAGCAGACTTCCGGGCGCTGAACCCCTCCTTCCACAAGCCGGTGATCCTGGCAGCGGGCACGCCGCAGATTCTGCTGCCCTGGGACAACGCCAAGGTGTTCCAGCGCAACCTTGAAGCCCACAAAGAGGGGCAATACGCCAGCTGGACGGTGTGGCCCGTTCCCACCACCATGACCGTGGCCGAGGCTGCGCGGCGCACGGACATGAGCGAAAGCGACCTGCGCAGCGTGAACAACATCCCACCGCGCATGATGATCAAGGCGGGCTCGGCACTGATCGTTCCACGCAGCGCCACCACCCGCCAGGACGTGTCTTCACACCTGGCCGACAACGGACAGGTGGCCCTGGCACCCGAGATCGTCACGCGCCGCGCCTCGGTGCGGGCGGGCAAGGGCGAAACCGTGGCCACACTGGCCAGGCGCTACAAGGTCAGCGCAGCGAACGTGGCCGACTGGAACGATGTGAAACTGAACGCAGCCTTCAAGGCGGGCCAGCAAGTCGTGATGTACCTGCCAGTGCGCCAGGCATCAGCGCCAGCGCCACGGGCACAGGCACGCAGTGCCTCTGGCAAGGTGGTCTCTGCATCCACCCCCAAGCGCCGTGGCGGTACGCCGTCGAAGGTGCGGCGGCGCTGACACAGGCATTCGGGCGGGCTGGCCAGTCACCAGCCTTGCCTTGATTGAGTGTGTGCGGAGCAACAACCCGCACACCGGCACCTCAAGGTGCTCAAAGGCGCATGGAAGCCATACCCATCAGGCCCAAAATTCCCATGATGATCAGGTACAGCGCCACGATGGTGCTGAGCAGCCGTGGCATGACCAGGATGAGAATCCCGGCGATCAAGGACACCAACGGGCCGATGCTGATACTGAGCGACATGCGCGGTTCTTTCTGCGAGTGGAAAAACCGCTATCTTGCCCCAGCCCAATCGCCCTGCTGCATCAAACGTTGAATTTTTGCCGCGCCTTGCGAACCCAGTCGTTCGAGAAGGTGCGAGCCAGGTCCACCTTGGTGGCGGCAAGCTCCGGGTAGGCCAGCGTGAGGGCACGCAACGCCACTGCGGGGGCATCGTCCGGCATCATCCCGTTGGGCGAAAACGTTTCGCGGATACGGTGGAACGCTGCCAGATACAAAGGCCGGTCGGTGGCCAAATACGAGGCGGGTAATGCTTTGACGATATCGGCTGGCTCGGCGGTCTGCAGCCATTTGAGGGCGTGGACCATGGCGTTCACCAGGGCCTGCACCTGATCGGGGCGCTTTTGTACAAAAGGCTGCGCGGCATACAGGCAGCTGGCCGGCATGGTGCCGCCAAACAGTTCATGAGAAGCCTTGATCGTTCGCGCGTCCACCACCACACGCAAGCCCTGCTTCTGCTCGGCCTGCGCAATGATGGGGTCGGAGTGGCACAGCGCATGGATCTGCCCTGCGCGCAGCGCGGCCATGGCCGCCGTGGCAGAGGCCATTGACACATACGTCGCACCCTGCGGGTTCAGCCCTTCCCGGGCCAGAATCCAGCGGGCAAACGAGTGGGTGGAGGAACCCGGCGCAGACACGCCAATGCGCTTGCCCGCCAGGTCACGCACCGATTCATACTGGGGCAGCATGCGCGGCAGAATGCCCAGCGCAATCTGCGGCGCCCGTCCGTGCAGCACCACCGAGCGCAATGCGTATCCATTCAGCTGCTGCCGGATGGTGTGCTCGTAAGAGCCCGAGACCACATCTACCGAGCCATCCTGCAACGCCTGCAGGGCCAGAGCACCGGCAGAAAAGTCGCGCAGCACCACATCCAGCCCTTCGGCCTTGAAAAAACCCAGCTGCTCTGCCAGCAGCACGGGCAAGTGGTACATCTCGCCCTGCCCCGCCACCCCCAGCGTCAGGCGATCACCGAGCGCCGCAGCGCGCGAACGGGCCGCCAGCAGGGGCGCGAACACGCCCGCTGCACAGGCGGCAGACATGATCCCGAGAGTACGGCGGCGAATCAAAGCACGCGGCATGAAGGTAAAGATGTGAAGGGAATGAATTGCTGCACCGCAACAATTGTGCAAGCACCCAGCAAACGAAGCATCAGGGAACACCCCTGAGGACTTTTACGTACTGCCGTGCTTTTTCAGCCAGTGGGGGCAGCTAGTGCCCATGGCATGCAAAAAACCTGCCCACCGCAACTCAGCGATAGCCCACGAACAAGATCGCGACATTCACCATGAACGCCCCGGCCCAAACGGCGCTGCGGGCTGTGGGCACGTTGGAGACATACATCATGATGTAGAACATGCGCAGCATGACGAACAGCATGGCCAGCAAGTCCAGCCAGGTCTGCCGCGCCCCAAGCTGGTGCGCAATGATGACGGCGCCAATGAAAAAGGGCAGCGACTCAAAGCTGTTGGCCTGCGCGGCGTTGGCGCGGGCGCGCCAGTCACCCTGGCGGGCGAGCCAGCTGCGCGGGTCACTGTTGTCATAGCCGCCCTGAGCGGGCGGCTTGCCCAGGGTGCCGCTCTTGGCGATCCAGGCGCACACGATGGGCAGCAACGCGGCCACCAAAACGCACCAATAGGCCGCGGTGAATCGGGCCACTTGCAGGGATGTATTCATTTGTAAGCCTTTTAGGGCCCAAAGCCCCTGTGTATCAGCGCAAGCCGCTATGATTTTGGGAGTATTCTACCTGCGACAAGCGGGGCCAAATGCCCTGCCAATTCAGCGGCGATCGACCAGCGCGTGCGCAATCGTGCCCAGGTCCACGTACTCCAGCTCGCTGCCCACAGGCACACCGCGCGCCAGCCGCGTCACATGCAGCCCCCGGCTCTTGAGGGCCTCGCTCAACACATGCGCCGTGGCCTCACCCTCGGCATTGAAGTTGGTGGCCAGAATCACCTCCTGCACCACGCCATCGCTGGCGCGCTCCATCAGCTTGTGCAGGCCTATCTCTTTCGGGCCAATGCCATCGAGCGGACTCAGCCGCCCCATCAGCACAAAGTAAAGCCCTTTGAACGCCCCCGTACGCTCCAGCGCCGACTGGTCAGCCGGGCTCTCCACCACGCACAGCCGCGATGCATCGCGCTCCGGGTCCAGGCAGGTGCTGCAGATATCGTCTTCGGTGAACGTGTGGCAACGCGCGCAGTGGTGCACGTTCTGCACCGCATCGTGCAAGGCCACCGACAAGGCCTCAGCCCCCGCACGGTCATGCTGCATCAAGTGAAACGCCATGCGCTGCGCAGACTTGACCCCCACCCCCGGCAAACGGCGCAGCGCCTGGATCAAGACATCGAGGGCGTTGGTGGAGGACATGGGAGAAGATCTGAGAAAAAAGTGAGCGCAGTTAACAACCCGTTGTAGGCACGCCCGGCCCAAACGCAGACGCAAGATTGGCTTTTCCGGCCTTTCACACCCCACCCTCAAGGGCGTAGCGAGCGGGATGAGCTGCAAGGCGGCCGGAGCACAGCAACCGGAACGTACTTGAAGTACGTGAGGATTGCGAGCACCGCCCAACGACGCATGGCTGGCGCGCAGTAGCCAACCTCAGAAAGGGAATTTCATGCCGCCGGGGAGTCCTGGCATCCCTGCTGTCAACTTGCCCATCTTCTCCGCCGAAGTCTCCTCGGCCTTGCGCACCGCCGCATTGAACGCAGCCGCCACCAGGTCTTCCAGCATGTCCTTGTCTTCGGCCAGCAGGCTGGGGTCGATGGTGATGCGCTTGACGTCGTGCTTGCAGGTCATCACCACCTTGACCAGGCCCGCGCCCGATTCGCCTTCCACTTCGATGAAAGCCAGTTCGTCCTGGGCCTTCTTGAGGTTGTCCTGCATGGCCTGGGCTTGCTTCATGAGGCCGGCGAGTTGTCCTTTGTTGAACATGGATGGTTTCCTTCTTGTAGAAAAGTAGCGAGGTCAAAAATTACAGCGGCTTGATGCTGCCCGGCACGATCTTCGCGCCGTGCTCACGCATCAGCGCCTGCACATAGGGGTCGTTCATCACGGTTTCTTCGGCCAGTCGCTGGCGCTCGGCGGCGGCAGCGGCGTTGCGGCGGGCGGGGCTGTCGATGACTCGGCCCACTTCCACGCTGATCTGCGTAGCGTGGCCCGCAGCCTCCAGCGCGGCGCGCAGGCGTTCGCGGGCGGTGGGCTGGTTCAGCGATTCGCGCTCCACCCGCAGCAGCCAGTGGGCACCATCGCGTGCCACCAGTTGGGACTGCAGGGCCAGCTCGCGCACCAGGGCGGTGATGGCCTCAGCCGCCACCAGCTGCTGCACCGTGGCGTGCCACACGTCGCCCTCTTCCGTGGGCGTGTAGCGCGCGGAAACCGGTGTGGGCGCCGACAGGGGCAAGGGCTGCAGGCGCTCGCTGGGCTCGGATGCCTCACGCACCGGAATTGCTACGAATTCAGGAGCTGCCTGCGCTTGTACTTCTTGCGCTGGAGGCAGATTTTGCTCTACCTTTTCAGCCATACGCACAGGCGGCACGGCCGGGGTGGTGGGCACCGATCCATCGTCCGCGTCGGGCCATGGAGGGGGTTCGTTGCTGCTGTCTTCTTCCCAAGGCGGCACAGACTCTGCCACCGGGGCAGGTGCTGCAGCGGGCTGCGCAGGCGCTGGGACCGGGGGAGCGGTTTCGGGTGGCTGCGCAACGGCCGGGGCCACAGATGCCACCGGGGCAGCGGCAGAGGGAGCCGGCGCCACGGAAGGCGCTGGCAGCGGTGCCACTGGCAAGGGGGCCGCTGCAGGCTGCGCTGCGGCCACCGGGGTAGGAGTAGGTGCCGTTTCAGGCCGCGTCAGAGTTTTTTTTTCAGCCGGGTCTGCGGGGGCTTTGAAGGCCAGCAGGCGCAGCAGCACCATGGTGAGCGCGGCGTATTCGTCAGGCGCCAGGCCCAGCTCGGCGCGGCCATGCAGGCACAGGCTGTAGAGCAACTGGGTTTCGTCGGCGGGCATCTGGGCTGCGAGCCGCGCGGTCTCTACCGCCTCGGGGTCATTGGCATCCGCGGCCTGCGCCATCTGCGGCACGGCCTGGTACACGGCCATGCGTTGCAGCACAGCGCTCATTTCTTCCAGGGTCGATGCGGCAGAAAGGCCATTCATGCGCAAGGCATCGGCCGTTTCTACCACGGTTTTGCCATCGCCCTGGGCCAGCGCATCGATGAGGCGGAACACGTAGGAGCGATCCACTGCTCCTAGCATCTGGCGCACGCCCGCTTCCTGCAACTGGCCGCTACCAAAGGCGATGGCCTGGTCGGTGAGCGAGAGCGCATCGCGCATGGAGCCCCGCGCAGCGCGCGAGAGCAGGCGCAGTGCCTGCGGCTCGGCAGGCACGTTTTCGTTGGCCAGCACGCGGGTGAGGTGGTCCAACACCGTCTCGGGGGCCATGGGGCGCAGGTTGAACTGCAGGCAGCGCGAAAGGACGGTGACCGGCACCTTCTGCGGATCGGTCGTGGCCAGCACAAACTTGAGGTATTCGGGCGGCTCTTCCAGCGTCTTGAGCATGGCGTTGAACGCCGTGTTCGTCAGCATGTGCACTTCGTCGATCATGAAGACCTTGAAGCGCCCCTGCACCGGCTTGTACACAGCCTGCTCCAGCAGGCTTTGCACCTCATCCACGCCGCGGTTGGAGGCCGCGTCCAGCTCGGTGTAGTCCACAAAGCGGCCGCTATCGATGTCCATACACGCCTGGCACACGCCGCAGGGCGTGGCGGTGATGCCGCCGTTGCCATCAGGCCCCTGGCAGTTGAGCGACTTGGCCAGAATGCGCGACACCGTGGTCTTGCCCACGCCGCGCGTACCCGTGAACAGGTAGGCGTGGTGCAGGCGCTGCTGGGTCAGCGCATTCGACAGGGCCTGGACCACATGCTCCTGCCCCACCATTTCGGTGAAATTGCGGGGGCGGTACTTGCGGGCGAGCACGAGATAGGACATGGGGCCGGATTCTACGGGCTGGGCAGGGGTCGCCCTTTTCACGGCAGCGATAAATCCCCGCGCTGGTCGATGGGGCCCGGCAACCGCAGTACAATGCGCGGTGACGGGCCTCCCCGCATGGCAAAGCAGCCAACCGGGTCAGGTGGGGAACCAAGCAGCCCTAACTGTAGAGTCAGTGCCGGGGGTAAGGCTCGTCACCTCATTCAATGGGATGCCATTGCATCCACGCCAGAAGGCACCGACAGGTGCCGAATTTCTCCCCCCACTTCCTGATATCGCGGATACCGCACCTGGCTTCAGGTGCGCTGGGTTCAGCCGCGCCGCGCGCCGGACTCGCGCATGAACTTCTCCATCTCCTGCAGCGTGGAGACGATGGTTTGGAGCTCGGTTTCCTTTTCACGCAACTCGGCGATGGCGACTTCGTGGGTGCGGATTTGCTCCTGCAACTGCGCAATCTGCGCCTGCATCTCGGCAATGGCGGGGCCGTTGGACGTAGTCATGCGAAAAATCTCTTTCCGTTGGGCCAGGGACATCGCACCCGGCCATTCTGCTCGTTTGGTTTACTCGCTATCAAATCGATAGCTTCTGGCGCTTCCCCATCAAGCGCTGCGCCCCAAAAACGCCAAAACACCCTGCCCCGCACGCACGCCGCTGGCCAGGCTGGCGGTGAGCAGGTAGCCGCCGGTGGGAGCCTCCCAGTCCAGCATTTCGCCCGCACAGAACAGGCCGGGAACAGCCTGGGCCATGAGGTGGGAGTCCAGCGCCTCGAAGGTCACCCCCCCGGCGGTGCTGATGGCCTCATCGATGGGCCGGGTGGCCACCACGGTGATGGGCAGCGCCTTGATGGCGTGGGCCAGAGCCACAGGGTCGTTCATCCCGTCTTTGCCCAGGTGCTCGTACAGCACGCCCGCCTTGATGCCATCGAGCCCCAGGCGGCTCTTGAGGTGGCTGGACAGTGAACGCGAACCGCGCGGGTGACGCACCTCGACCAGCACACGCTCGGGCGAATGGTCAGGCAGCAAGTCGAGATGAAAGGTGGCGTGGCCGTGCGCTTCGATCTCATCGCGCAACAGATGTGACACGGCGTACACCAGGCTGCCCTCGACCCCCGTGACCGTGGCCACAAACTCGCCCCGGCGTTGAAAGTGCTGGCCGGTGCTGCTGGTAAAACTCAGCGCCACAGACTTGAACGGCTGGCCCGCAAAGCGTTCTGCGAAATGCGGCGTCCAGCCCACCGGCACGGCGGGCGTGCGGCCCAGCAGCTCTTGCAAAAAGGCGCGCCGCGTTTCGCCCGCAGGGGCGTGCATGCCCGCCACATCAAAGCCGCAGTTGGACGGGCGCAGCGGGGCCACGGCCACGCCTCGCTCGGCCAGCAGGGGCACCCAAGCACCGTCGGAACCGAGCCGCGCCCAGCTGCCGCCGCCCAGGGCCAATACCACGGCGCGGCAGGTCACCTGGCACTCGCCCGCAGGGGTGGCAAAGCGCAGCACCTGGGCTGACGATGGCGTGAAATCAAGCGCTTGCTGCGCAGGCTGCGCGGCTTGCGCGGCATCGTGGTCGTTGGCCCAGCCCAGCCAGCGGTGGCGCATGTGCAGCTGCACGCCCTGCCCGCGCAGGCGGTGCAGCCAGGCGCGCAGCAAGGGGGCAGCCTTCATATCGGTGGGGAAGACGCGGCCCGACGTGCCCACAAAAGTCTCCACCCCCAGGCCCTGCGCCCAGGCGCGCACCTCGGGGCTGCCGAAGGCGCGGATCAACGGCTCGATCTGCGGCTTGCGCGCGGCATAGCGGCTGGCAAAAGGCTCGTGCGGCTCAGAGTGCGTGAGGTTGAGCCCGCCCTTGCCCGCCAGCAGAAACTTGCGGCCCACCGAGGGCATGGCATCAAACAGATGCGCGGCCACGCCGCTTTGGGCCAGCACTTCTGCCGCCATGAGCCCGGCGGGGCCACCGCCAATGATGGCCACATCGCAAGAGATTGCGGAAACGGCAGAAGTGGCGGGGGCGGAGGATGGGGCTTGGGACACGGGAGGCCTTTGGGTCAACGTCGAGAAGATGGCAAGAGCAGTGCAGATCAGAACAGGGAGCCCTGCCTGGAGCCTGGCACCGGCGGCGCGGGTTGGGGCGCACGGGGGCTGGAAGCGGCAGGGGTTGCGGCATTCGCAGCCCCATCCACCAGCGCAGCGCCGGGGGCGGGAGTATGCCCCAAGGCGGAGGCGGCAGAGGCGTGGGTGCCACCGACCATCACCATGCGCCCATCGCCCGTGAGGAACGCGGCATGCACCACCTCGCCCGGCATGAACACAGACACGGCCTCGCGGTAGCGCTGCAGCTGCGCCACCAGGGCCTGCTGGCGCTGGGGCTGCGTGGCGCTTTTGTAGTCCAGCACCCACCAGCCCGCCAGGGCATCGCCGGCCTGCACGGCGCGGCGCTGCACCAGCCGGTCGATGCGCAGGCTCTGGCCCTGGTAGTGCAGCGGAGCTTCGTTGATGGCGGTCTGGATCAGTGTCGCATCCCACGCCCAGGCGCCCTCGCCCGCCAGAATGGCCTGCGCCATGCGGGCGGACTGTTCGGCAGCGGCGGGGGTGATGTCGTGGTCCGCAGCCAGGCGGGCCAAGCGCGCGGCGGGCCAGCCATGGGCACGCACATCGGCCAGCGGGGCACCGGCCACACCGGCCTGCTCCAGCAGCTGGTGCATGGCATCGCCCTGGCGCGACAGCGGGGTCGATTCCGCATCGCCCGGCATGGCCACGGGGGCATCGCCCTCCAGCCCCGCGGCGGTGTGCACGCGGGCGGTTTGCAGGGCCTCGGGCAGCGCGGGCAGGCTGGGGATGGTGAAGGTTTCCGGCACATCAGCAGGGGCAGCGGCTTCTGCGCCATGCGCCGCCGGGGCCTGGGCTTGCAGATCGACTTCCGTGACCAGCGGAGCCAGCCGGTTCCACCAGCTGCCGGGGGCCGAGTTGCTGGGCTGCACCGACGACAGCGCCAGGCAGTGCTTGGCGCGCGTCATGGCCACGTAGAGCATGTTCAACTCCTCGCGGCTGCGGGCCTGCTGCTCGGCGGCCAGCGTGGCCTCGGCACTGGGGGGCGGGTTGGACTCGCTGGCCAAAAAGATGAACGCTGAGGGCGCAGGCTGCTCGCCCGGCCAGTCCACCAGCACGCCCATGGTTTCGGCCTTCTGCGGGCGGGTGTCGGTGTCCAGCAGCAGCACGCAATCGGCCTCCAGCCCCTTGGCCCCGTGCACCGTCAGCAGTCGGATGGCCTGCGCATCGGCCCGGCCGGGGGCGCGCACGCCGCCCTTCTTCATGGCGCGCACAAACGCATAGGGCGTGAGGTAGCGGCCCCCGTCGTGCTGCAGCGATGCCGCCAGCAGCGCCCGAAGGTTGGCCTGCACGGCCTGGCGCTGGGTGGCGGGCGCGGCGGCGGCAAAGCGGGCTAGCACGTCGCCGTGCTCGTAGATGGCGTGCAGGGCATCGTGCGGCGGCAGGCGCTGCACCCAGCCCTGGTATTGAAGCAAAACAGGCCCTATCGCTTGCAAATCAAGCGCAAGCAGCTCACTTTTTAATAGCAAATCAAACCAGCTGCAGCCCGCATGCTCAGGCTGTCGGCGCAGCACGGCCAGGGCCACCAGCGCATCGTCGCCCAGACCGAACAGCGGCGACTTGAGCGCACGGGCGAGCGACAGGTCGTGCGTGGGCGAGACGAGCGCATCGAGCAGCGCCACCATGTCCTGCACCTCGGGTGCGTCGAACAGATCGGCCTTTTCCGGTTGCACGCAGGGCAGGTGCAGGGCGCGCAGGGCGTCTTGCATGCTGGCCAGGCGGTCGCGCTTGCGGGCCAGCACCAGCACCTCTTTGGGCGGCGTGCCGCTGGCGATTTGGGCGGCCACCCAGGCAGCGGCCTGTGTGCATTCGCGCATGCGCTGGGTTTCTTCGGCCTCGTGGCGGGGTTCGGTCAGGCTGTCGCGCCAAGCCAGGGGGTCGCGCGCGGCGCCTTGGCCGTCGTCGTCCGCATCGGTGATGGCGGGCAGGCGCAGCAGCTGGCCTGGGTGTTTCGATTCAGTGGTGTGGTCGCGAAAGCCTGTGGTCTCGTGCTGCGCCTGGGCTTGCCCCATGACGGCGTTGACGGCAGCAATCACGCCCTGCGCGTTGCGGCGCGTGTGGTCGCAGCTCAGAAGGTCGCCGCCCAGCCCATCGCGCACAAAGGCCTGCGCGGCGATGAACACCTGCGGCTCGGCCCGGCGAAAGCGGTAGATGCTCTGCTTGGGGTCGCCCACGATGAACACGCTGGGCGCAGCCGAGCCACCGCCCGAGCCCGCATAGCCCGCCAGCCACGCGTGCAGCGCCTGCCACTGCAGCGGGTTGGTGTCCTGAAACTCATCGACCAGCAGGTGGCGAATGCGCGCATCGAGCCGCTCTTGCACCCAGCCAGAAAGGATGGGGTCGGCCAGCATGACCAAGGCCGTGCGCTCCACATCGTTCATGTCCACCCAGCCGTGCTGCTGCTTGACGGCGGCAAACTGCGCAATCAGGCAGCGCGCCAGCCGGGCCATGCGCTGCTGGTGCTGCCAGGCCTCATGCTGGCGGCGGGCGGTGAGCAGGCGCTGCAGCTCGGGCTCGGCCTCTTGCGCGGCAGGGAACTTCTCCAGGTTCTTCGACAGGCGGTCTTCCTTGGCCACGAACATCGCTTTGCGCAACATGTCCAGGCGCTGGTTCAGGTCGGGGCAGGCCAGCGCGTCGATGATGGCGTCTGCGGCCTTTTGCGGGGTCTTGTTGGACTCGGCCCCCAAAGCGCTGGCACGGTTGCGCCAACGCTGCTGGCAGGCTGCATCCTGCAAGGCCTCGGCAGGCTCTGCAAACGCCGCCAGTTCGGGGTACGCCTGCTGAAACGGCGGCACCGAGGCATCGACCACCCCCGCAACGTCGGCCAAATCAAACTCCACGCGCTTGGCCAGCGCGGCCGCCAGCGCCTTGTGGGTTTGCGAGCGGCCATGGCGGGCCACCACAGCTTCGTAGTCGGCACGCAGGCTGGCGCTGTCGGCCACGGTCTGCAAAAACGGGGGCCACACCTCACGCACGGCCTCGGCATCGTCTTCCAGCAACTCAAAGTGCGCGGGCAGCCCTTGCTGCTGCAGCAGCGCCAGCGGGGCCGTGCCCAGCAGCGCGGCAAACCAGCTGTGGAAGGTGCGGATCTGCACCGGGCGGCCCGCCTCCAGCAACTGGCGGTATAAATTTTGTAGCGCCTCGCGCTTTTCCAGTGCGCCTTGGGGGCTGATTCCGCGTGCAATCAGCTCGGCAGTGAGTTCATCGAGCGGCTTGTGGCTGAACTGCTCCAGCCACTCTTGCAGGCGCTGGCGCATCTCGCCCGCGGCCTTTTTCGTGAAGGTGATGGCCAATATCTCGTGCGGCGCGCAGCCGTCGAGCAGCGCCCGCAGCATGCGCGAGACCAGCATCCAGGTCTTGCCTGCGCCCGCGCAGGCTTCCACCGCCACACTGCGGGCAGGGTCGCAGGCGATGGCGTAAAAGGCCTCGCGCGAGACGGGGCGGCCGTTGTGTTCGTAGGCAGCCTGGGTGGGCGATGGAGTGCTCTCGGTCATGGCGTCTCTGGCGCGGGCAGCGCCTGTTCGGTATCTGCCCAATAGTCTTTGCGGCACAGGCCGCGCACGGCGCAGAACTCGCACACCGAGCCCTCGCCCAGGGCAGGCAGCGGGGCCCCGCCGGCAATGCGGGCCATGTCGTGCTGTATGCCTTCAACCAGCACATCGCGCAGGTGCACCACCTCGTCCTGTTCGTGCAGTTGCGTCTCGCCGCGCTCGCCCACGTTGACGTAGGCGGCGCGCAGCGTGTCGTGGTGCAGCAGGGCGGCGTAGAACGGCAATTGCGTGTCTTCCGCGCCGCTTTGGATGCGCTGGCGGGTGACGCTGTCGCTTTCGGTTTTGTAGTCAATCACCAGCACCGTGGGCTCGCCCGTGCTGGAGACGCCGTCGATGCGGTCGATGGTGCCGATCAGCTCCAGGTCGCCCAGCGGTTGCTTGGCCTTGACCTCGGCCTGGCGGAACATTGCGCCTTGCTGTTCGTGCCCGGCCAGCCAGTGCAAATAGCCATCGCGCAGTTGCGCCCAGCCTGCAGCAAAGGGCAAAAAGTCGCCGTCCTGCAGGCGCTGCTCGCGGGTGACGGCCTCGGCGGCAGCGTCCATGCGGGCGCTGCGCTCGTCCGCGTCATCGGTGGGCTGGTCGCGCAGGTCTTCATGAAAACGCTGCAGCACCGCATGCAGCCAGTTGCCAAAGTCGCGCTTGTCCACGGCGGCGTCCAACTCGTCGGCCTCGCGCAGGCCGAGCTGGCGCTGGGCAAAGAAGCGGTAGGGGCAGTGGCGCAGGTCGGAATACGCGGTGGACGAAAGCTGCTGCACGGGCAGCGCCTGGCCCACAGGCAAGGGGCGCAGCGTGGGGGCGGCCTGCACGGTGCGGGGCGGGCGGGCGTCAGCACCCTGGGCTGCGTCGCCTTGCAGTTGCAGGGCCAGCACCAGGGCGCTGGCCAGCAATGGCTCCCCGCCCTCATCGCTGGTGCGCCACAGCACATCGACCACGGGTGTGCGCAGGGCGTTGGCCCAGGCGGCGCGCTGGGCAGCCTCCAGCGTCTGGCGTGTGGGCAGGCCCCAGGCCTCGCGCTGGGCTTGAGACCAGTCGCCCGAGGGCTCGGGCGCAGGCTGCAGGCGCTTTTCATCGCTGCCCGGCAACACGGCAGCGGCAAACGGGCGGCCCAGCAGCTGCGGCATGGGCAACACCACCACGGGCGCTTCCGCCGATTGGGCTGCCACGTAGCGCCCGGCTTCCAGCACATCCTTCACCCAGCGGGTGAATTCGGCAAGCGTCATGCGGCGGCCAGCGCTCTCGCCCCAACCCGCCAGTTCGGCCTGTTGGCCGTCTTGCAGGCGCAGGGCAGCCAACATGCGCATGCCCGCCGGGTCAGCCTGCAGGCCCTGCCACTGGCCTGCTTGCTCCAGCACGGAGCGCAACGCCAACAGCCACTGCGGCAGGGGCCGTGCGGCGCGCAGAGCATCGCGCCAGGCCTCTACCGTGGCCACGGTGCGCGCCAGGGCGGGCTGGGTGCTGAAATCTCGAGCCGCAGCGGCGCTCCACTGCGGCACCACGTTGCGGCGCAGCCATTGCTCCAGACGGTTGACATCGGCAGGTGGCAGCGCGGGCGTGTGCTTGAGCCAGTCGAGCACGGCGTTGGACGACGCGTTCCAAGCAGCCGCCTCCAGCGCGGCCATCAGCCTTGCGGCCGAACGGGTGGTGGAGAGAATCCAGCCGCTTTCATCGCGCACCAGCACGCCCTGGCTGTCCAGATGGGCCAGCACGCGACGGATCAGGGCCCGGTCGGTGGCGGCCAGCGCCACGGGGATGCGGCCCTGCTCGATGTGGCGCAGTACGCAGGCGGCTGCACGGTGGGCTTCGTCTTCGGCGTCTGCCGCCGCGTGCAGGGCCATCTGCGATGGGGGTTGTGCAGAGGCAGACTCCGCATCCCACAGCCCTACGCAGCAGGCGCTGGCACCCCAGTGCTGCACCAGGGCGAGGTTGAGGGCGTCGGACTGAAACCCCTCCAGCACCACCAGCGCATCCACTGCGGCGCGCACACCGGGCTCAAACAGCACATCAGTGGCGTGGCGCGATGCCAGCACCCATTCCAGTGCCAGGCGGGCTACCAGGGCTTCATAGTGCAGGGCACTGCCTTCTTCGGTGGTGGCCAGCAGGGCACGGGCCTCATCGCCCCAAGCGGCGCGGCGCTCGGGCTGCACAGCAGCCACCACCGGGGCCAGCTGGGCTGCAGCCTCTTGCAAAGGGGTGGCCAGCACATCACGCAGGGCGCCCTGCCCCACACGCTCGAGCAACGCCCGTGCCGTCAGGGTGTCGCGCGCCACGTCGCCCGCAAAGTCATCGCCCGCAGGCTCAAAGCCTTGCAATTGCCCGGCCCAGTTGCGCGTGGTTTCAAAACGCGGTGCAAACCCCTGCGGAAACTGCTGCGCCCAGAAACGCTGGGCCCAAGGCATCAACTGGGCGTAGGGCACCAGCACCACGGTGCGCGCCAGATGCGCGCCCTGGGCCTGCGCATGGGCCGCCACCTGGGCCAGAGCGCGGTGCCATACAGCAGCGCACGGAGCGGTGTACCGATCACTTTTCGCTATGACAGTCATAGCATCGCGAGACCCGGCCACACCGGTGAACGTGGAATTGGTTTCTGTCACAATGCCTGAACTTTAAACGTACACCGGTCCCAACCCGCTGAAAAACAAGGAATCCCGCCATGGCCAGCGAACTCATCAAACATGTCTCCGACGCCAGCTTTGAAGCCGACGTGCTGCAACCCGGCACCCCGGTGCTGGTGGACTACTGGGCCGAATGGTGCGGCCCCTGCAAGATGATTGCCCCAATCCTCGACGAAGTCGCAGGCGCCTACCAGGGCAAGCTGCAAATCGCAAAGATGAACGTGGACGAAAACCGCGAAATCCCCGCCAAGTACGGCATCCGCGGCATTCCCACGCTGATGCTGTTCAAGAACGGCCAGCTGGCAGCCACCAAGGTGGGCGCCATGAGCAAGGCCCAGCTGACAGCCTTCATCGACCAACAATTGGCTTGATGCGCAGACGCCGCCCGAAGGCTCGGTCGGCGTCCGCTCTTTTTGTGCGAGCGCAATGCCATGGCAGGCATTGCGCAACAGCCCAGGATCCCCGCATTTTTTTCCTGTCATAATTTCGCCAGATCACCGGCTTGCACGCATTGGCAACCGGCCCGAGATCTCCCAGGCGCGCCCGGACTGTCAACAGCAGCTCCCGTGGCACCAGCCCCACTCCCCCAAGATACCTACTTACTCCGCCAAGGAGTCTTTCCATGCACTTAAACGAACTCAAGGCACTGCACGTGTCTGAAGTCCTGAAGCAGGCCGAAGAACTCGAAATCGAAAACACAGGCCGGATGCGCAAACAGGAGTTGATGTTTGCCATCATCAAGAAGCGCGCCAAGGCGGGCGAACAGGTGTTTGCGGATGGCGTGCTGGAAATCCTGCCCGATGGCTTCGGCTTTCTGCGCAGCCCTGACACCAGCTTCACCGCGAGCACGGACGACATCTACATCAGCCCAAGCCAGGTGCGCCGCTTCAACCTGCACACCGGCGACATGATTGAAGGTGAAGTGCGCACACCCAAGGACGGCGAGCGTTACTTTGCCCTGACCAAGCTGGACAAGGTCAACGGCGGCCCGCCCGAACAGAACAAGCACAAGGTGATGTTCGAAAACCTGACGCCCCTGTTCCCCAAGGAACAGATGCGCCTGGAGCGCGACATCAAGGGCGACGAGAACATCACCGGCCGCATCATCGACATCATCGCCCCCATCGGTCGTGGCCAGCGCGCACTGATCGTGGCGCCGCCCAAGAGCGGCAAGACGGTGATGATGCAGCACATCGCCCACGCCATCACGGCCAACAACCCCGACGTGCACCTGATGGTGCTGCTGGTGGACGAGCGCCCTGAAGAAGTGACGGAAATGCAGCGCACGGTGAAGGGCGAAATCATTGCCTCGACCTTCGACGAGCCCGCCGCCCGCCACGTGCATGTGGCCGAAATGGTGATCGAGCGCGCCAAGCGCCTGGTCGAGCTGAAGAAGGACGTGGTGATCCTGCTGGACTCGATCACCCGCCTGGCCCGCGCCTACAACAACGTGGTGCCGTCGTCCGGCAAGGTGCTGTCGGGTGGTGTGGACGCCGCTGCGCTGCAGCGCCCCAAGCGCTTCTTCGGCGCGGCCCGCAAGGTGGAAGAAGGCGGCTCGCTCACCATCATTGCAACGGCGCTGGTCGATACCGGCAGCCGCATGGACGAAGTGATCTTTGAAGAGTTCAAGGGCACCGGCAACTGCGAAATCCACCTGAACCGCCGCCTGTACGAAAAGCGCGTGTTCCCCGCTATCGAGCTCAACAAGAGCGGTACACGCCGCGAAGAGTTGCTGCTGGCGCCCGAGATCTTGCAGAAGACCCGCATCCTGCGCCAGTTCATGTACAACATGGACGAAATCGAGTCGATGGAGCTGATGATCAAGAACATGAAGGCCACGAAAACGAATGTGGACTTCTTCGACATGATGCGTCGGGGCGGCTGATTTTTGGCGCCCCGCCTTGCCCCTAACTGGCTTCAAAGCGATGAACGGGGCATCTGAAAACAAGGCAAACAACAGTCTGTGCAATAATGGCGGGCTTTTTCTTGCGGAAAGTACATCGGACTGGCCGATGCGGCTCCCGCAGCTGACTCAAGGAAGATCATGAAAGAAGGCATTCACCCCAATTACCGCGAAGTGCTGTTCGTGGACCTGTCCAACGGCTTCAAGTTCGTGACCCGTTCCTGCGTGAACACCAAGGAAACCGAAACCTTCGAAGGCAAGGAATATCCTCTGTTCAAGCTGGATACCTCCTCTGAATCGCACCCCTTCTACACTGGCACACAAAAGTCGGTGGACAACATGGGTGGCCGCGTGGAGCGCTTCCGCAACCGTTTCGGCAAGACCGCAGCGAAGTAATTCGCCGCAATCCGCCAAAAAGGCAGCCCGGGCGACCGCGCTGCCTTTTTCTTTGGTTTTCCCTATATTCTTGGCAACCGCGCTGCCCGTTGCCCCGCCCTCCCCGTGACTCCACCCAACCCCGCCATCGTCAGCCAAAAAGCCGTACAGGCATTGCCACGCTGGGCGCTGTTGCTGCTGTGCCTGGCGTATGTGGTGCCCGGTTTTGTAGGGCGCGACCCGTGGAAAAGCGCAGACGTCACCGCGTTCGGCTACATGCTGGAGCTGGCCCAGGGCACAACCTCTTGGTGGAACCCTCTGCTGGGCGGCATGGCGCCAGAAACGGACGGGCTGCTGCCCTATTGGCTGGGAGCACTGGCAATCCAATGGGCGCCTGCAGGGCTCACCCCCGACATGGCGGCACGGCTCCCCTTCGCAGGGATGCTCGCCCTCACGCTCATAGCCACCTGGTACGGGGTGTATTACCTGGCCCGTAGCCCTGCGGCGCAGCCCGTGGCGTTTGCTTTTGGCGGCGAGGCCCAGCCTACCGACTATGCCCGCGCCATGGCCGACGGGGGGCTGCTGGCCCTGCTGGCCTGCCTGGGGTTGGCCCAGCTGTCGCACGAAGCCACCAGCTACCTGGTGCAACTGTGCTGCACCACGCTGGTGTTCTTCGGATTTGCCGCGCTGGGCTTCCATACCGTAGCCCCCGCCCTGGCGCTGGCCGCCGGGCTGGCCGGGCTGACCCTGGCGGGTGCCCCTGCCCTGGCGGCCATGCTGGGCCTGGGCGGCGCCTGGCTGGTATGGCGCAGTGCCAGTGTGGACATTGCCCACCAGCGCAGATGGGTTGCGGCAACTTTGATTCTGGTGGCAGCTGCGGCGCTGATGGCGTGGCAGCTCGACCTGTGGCGCTGGCGACTGGTAGGTACGGATGCGGGCGGCAAAGAGTGGGCCAGCCTGGCCCGGCTGCTGCTGTGGTTTGGCTGGCCTGCGTGGCCCCTGGCCATCTGGACACTGTGGCGCTGGCGCAAGCAGATTGCCAGCACCCAGTGGCACCGCCACCTGTGGTTGCCACTGTGGTTCTCGCTGGTATCGGTGGGCGCCACCATCAGCACAGCACCGGCAGACCGGGCTTTGCTGCTGGGCCTGCCCGCCATGGCCACGCTGGCAGCTTTTGCACTGCCTACACTGAGCCGGGCGGTGGCTGCGCTGATTGACTGGTTCACCCTGCTGTTTTTCAGCATCTCCACCTTGGCCATCTGGGTCATCTGGATCGCCATGCAGACCGGTGTACCGGCCAAGCCAGCAGCCAACGTAGCCAAGCTGGCGCCTGGGTTCAGCCCATCGTTCTCGCTGTTCGCACTGCTGGTGGCGCTGGCAGCCTCGGTAGCGTGGTGCAGTTTGGTGTGGTGGCGTGCATCGCGCGACCGTGCCCCCATCTGGAAGAGCCTGGTGCTGCCCGCCAGCGGCGCCACCCTGGGTTGGCTGCTGCTGCTGACGTTGTGGCTGCCCTTGCTCAATTACGCGCGCAGCTATGCACCGCAAGTGCAAAACGTGGTGCGCTTGATGAACAACGCGCCCCAAGGCTGCGTACAAACCTACGGCCTGAGCCGTGGACAGATCGCGGCTTTCCAGTACCACGGCGGCATGAACCTGCAAGCGGCAGACCCCCAGGCCCACTGCGACTGGCTTCTGGTGGATTTGAACGCCTGGCCCGCGCCCCCAGGCATTGCCAAGACCAGCGACTGGGCAGAAGTGGCCATCGTGCCGCGCCCCACGGACAAGAACGACCAGCTTGTGCTGCTGCGCCGCGCGCAGGCCCCGCAATAAGCCGGGGCAGCTGCCGATCAGTAATTGCGGTAGCCCCATGGGCGAGCCTGCACCGACATTGCGCTGAAAATCAGCCGCTGCCATTCGCCATTGAGAACACAACCAACGCGCGCCCTTCCGCAGACCAAGGGGCTGCCAGCGCAGCCATTGAACCAACGCATGACAACGCCCCATCCCCACCTCACCGACCAGTCTGCCGATCTGCCCAGCATTGCGCGCCATGCGGCCACCGTGCTGGCAGGCCAGTTGGCGGTGATGGCCTTTGGCGTGACGGACACCTTGGTGGCAGGCCGCGATGGAGAAGCCTCGCTGGCGGCGCTTTCGGTGGGCTCGGCCATCTTCATCAGCATCTATGTCGGGCTGATGGGTGTCTTGCAGGCGCTGATGCCCGTGTGGGCCCAACAACGGGGTGCAGGTGATCTGCAGGGCATGGGTTTTTCGGTGAGGCAGTCGCTCTACCTGTGCATGGCGGCGTCGGCACTGGGCATGGCGGTACTGCTGTTTCCCGCACCGCTGCTGCGCTGGACGGAAATCCCTCCTGCCCTGCGCTCCGAGGTGGAGCAATACCTGGCCGTACTGGCCTTTGCGCTGCCCGCAGCACTGCTGTTTCGGGTCTACAGCACGCTCAACCAGGCGCTGGGCAAACCCCAGCTGGTGACCTGGCTGCAGGTCGCATCGCTGTTCATCAAGGTCCCTTTGTCCATCTGGTTCACGCTGGGCGGCGCAGGCTTGCCCGCACAGGGCGTAGTGGGCTGCGCCTGGGCCACGCTGTTGGTCAACTACACCATGCTGGCGTTGGCGGTATGGCTGCTGCGCACCCAAAGCATCTACCCCCCCTTGCAGCTCTGGCGCCCGCTGGAGCGGCCCCATGCCCCAACCCTGTCCGGCTTTTTGCAACTGGGCGTGCCTGCGGGGCTGGCCATCATGGTGGAAGTCACTTCCTTCACGCTGATGGCCTTGTTCATTGCACGCCAGGGCACCACGGCCGCCGCAGCACACCAGATCGCCGCCAACATGGCCGCATTGCTGTACATGGTGCCGCTGTCGCTGGCCATCGCCACCAGCGCGCGCGTGAGTTACTGGCTGGGCGCTGGCCAGGCTCTGCGTGCGCAGCGCGTGGTTTATATAGGTTTTAGGCTTGCAGCGCTTGGCGACCTCAAATCTGAAGTGCAACACCCCCTTCAGAATAGAGGCCTCCATGAGC
>NZ_JAEFCH010000043.1:0-32746 GCF_016406015.1 Acidovorax sp. IB03
ACACGTCCCCTTTTTACTGGATCAAGCCGCCTGCGGGCTTAACTGACTGGCATTACGCGCCAGCGGGCTTTTTTCATCCCGGGCGGCAATGCGTGGCTACAATGATTGCAAGATTCGTGCCCTCCATGAAACATCGCATTACCTCCCTCCTTGTGCTTGCAGCATTGACCTGCGCCTTTGGCGCGGCGCAGGCTGAAAAGGCCGACCGCAGCAAGCCCATGAACATCGAGGCCGATGCGCTGCGGCACGATGAAGTCAAACAGACCAGCGTCTTCTCGGGCCGGGTGGTGATGACCAAGGGCTCCATCGTGCTGCGCGGTGCGCGGCTGGATGTGCGCCAGGATGCCGATGGCTACCAGTCGGGCATCGTCACCGCCGAGGCGGGCAAGCGCGCGTTCTTCCGCCAAAAGCGCGACACGTTGCCAGGCGCCCCCGAGGAATTCATTGAAGGCGAAGGCGAGGTCATCGAATACGACGGCCGCACCGACAACGTGCGCTTTATCACCCGCGCCGAGCTGCGCCGCTACCGGGGCGGTGCCTTGAGCGACCAAATCACGGGCGCCGTCATCGTCTACAACAACCTGACCGATGTGTTCACGGTGGACGGGCAGAAGAAGGCCACGCCTTCGGCTGACGGCCAAACTGGTGGTGGCCGCGTGCGCGCGGTGTTGGCGCCGAAGGAGCCCGCCGCGGGTGCTGCGGCGCCTGCAGCCCCGGCCTCTGGCCCAGCGCTGCGCCCCAGCAATTCTTTGGGTGGTGGCAGCCAGTGAGTGATCGTTCCGCGCAAGCCGCTGCCCCTGGCGCATCCTCCAGCCGCCTGGAAGTCGCTCACCTGGCCAAGTCCTACGGCAGCCGCAAGGTGGTGAAGGACGTTTCGCTGGTCGTGCAAAAAGGCGAAGTGGTGGGTTTGCTCGGCCCCAATGGCGCTGGCAAGACCACTTCGTTCTACATGATCGTGGGCCTGGTGCGCAGCGATGGCGGAGACATCCGCATCGATGGCCAATCGGTGGCGCACATGCCCATCCATCGCCGCTCGCGGCTGGGGCTGTCTTACCTGCCGCAAGAAGCCTCGATCTTCCGCAAGCTCTCTGTCGAGGAAAACGTCCGCGCCGTGCTGGAGTTGCAGCGCGACGAGAACAACGCCCCGCTGTCGCGTGCGGCCATTGAAGAGCAGCTCACCTCGCTGCTGCAGGAGCTGCGCGTAGACCATCTGCGCGCCTCGCCCGCGCTGGCCCTGTCGGGCGGCGAACGCCGCCGCGTGGAAATTGCCCGCGCCCTGGCCACGCAGCCGCGTTTCATTCTGCTGGACGAGCCCTTTGCTGGCATCGACCCCATCGCCGTGATCGAGATCCAGCGCATCATCGGCTTCCTCAAGGCGCGCGGCATTGGCGTGCTGATCACCGACCACAACGTGCGCGAAACCCTGGGCATTTGCGACCACGCCTTCATCATCAGCGATGGGCGGGTGCTGGCGCAGGGCACGCCATCGGAGATCGTGGACAACGCCGAGGTACGCCGCGTGTACCTGGGCGAACACTTCCGCATGTGATGGCCAGTGTGAGTGTGGCTTTTGTGAATGGTGTGTCCGCGCTGGTGCGTGGGCTGGGGGCTCTGGCATGAAGCCCGGCCTGTCCCTGCGCGTTTCGCAGCACCTGGCCCTGACCCCGCAGCTGCAGCAATCCATTCGGTTGCTGCAGTTGTCCACGCTGGAGCTGGGCCAGGAAGTCGAGCAGATGCTCGACGAAAACCCTTTTCTCGAACGCGCCTCCGACGAAGCACCGCGCGAAGAGTTTGGCCTGGAGCATGCCAACGCCCCGGCCCAGGTTGATGAGCACAGTGCCGATGATGCTATCTATTCAGGAGCTAGCAGCGCTTCATCCACAGGCGCTGAAGGCGATTTTGATGCTTCATCAGATGCCGACCACAGCAGCAGCGCCGCTGACGAGCCCGACTGGAGCGGCGACGGCACGGTGGAGATGGCGCCCAACGACAGCGAGTGGGGTGGCGACGCCCCACCTCGCACCCGCAACGACACCGAAGGCGATGAGGCCGACGCGACCGAGTTGGCGCGTTCGCAAGAGTCCCTCACCGCCTTCCTGCACCGCCAGGCCCTGGCGCTGCGCCTGTCCGAAGTGGACAGCGCTGCTCTGCGCTTCCTGATCGAATCGCTCAACGACGACGGCTACCTGGAAGAGTCGCTGCAGGAGCTGGCCATTGCGTTGGCGGGCCCTGACGACCTGGAGCAGATCGACGAGCTGGTGCACCGCTTTACCGTGGCCCAGCGCCTGCTGCAAACCCTGGAGCCCGTGGGCGTGGGCGCCCGCAACCTGGCCGAATGCCTCACGCTGCAGCTCAGCGCCCTGGCGGCCGACGCAGACAGCACCGTGCCACCTGACGTGGTGCAGACCGCGCTGCAAATCTGCAGGCAGCCGCTGGAAATGCTGGCCCGCCGCGACGTGCGCCGCCTCACCCAGGCGTGTACCGAAGGCGGTGCTGCGGGCGAAGAGCGCACCCGCGCCGCCATGGCCCTGATTGCCCGGCTGGAACCCCGCCCCGGGCGGCGCTTTGTGGATGTGGAGCGCAACATCATCATCCCCGATGTGATCGTGCGCAAAGCCGGGCGCAGCAACGGCACCAGCGGGCAGCAGAATTTCATCGTCTCGCTCAACCCTGATGTGATGCCGCGCCTGCGCGTGCATGACATCTACGCTGGCGCCCTGCGCGGCGGCAAAGGGAGCAAGGGCGGCGAAGGCCACGCGGGACTGCAGCAGCGCCTGCAGGAAGCGCGCTGGTTCATCAAGAACATCCAGCAGCGGTTCGACACCATCCTGCGCGTCTCGCGCGCCATCGTCGAGCGGCAAAAGAGCTTTTTCACCCATGGCGAGCTGGCCATGCGCCCGCTGGTGCTGCGCGACATTGCCGACGAGCTGGGCCTGCACGAATCCACCATCAGCCGCGTGACCACCGCCAAGTACATGGCCACGCCGATTGGCACGTACGAGCTGAAGTATTTCTTCGGCTCTGGCCTGGGCACCGAAACCGGGGGCAACGCCTCCAGCACGGCAGTGCGCGCGCTCATCAAACAGTTCGTGGCCGCTGAAAGCCCCACCAAGCCCTTGTCCGACAGCCAGTTGGCCGAGATGCTCAAGGAGCAAGGCATTGAATGCGCCCGCCGCACCGTGGCCAAATACCGCGAAGCGCTCAAGATTGCGCCGGCCAATTTGCGCAAGGCGTTGTAGCTGGCCACCGCCGCTGCAGCGCCCGCGCCAGGTCCTGCGGGCCTTGGCAGCGCGCCTGCCTTGCGTACCATGCACCGGCACCACCAGAGGTACCCCCTATGAACCAACTCCAACTTTTTCTCCCCTGCGCCGCTGGTGTCGAGGGCTTTCTGGCCGACGAGGTGCACGGCATCACCGGCCTCACGGGCAACGACCTGCTGGTGGGGCGCGGTGGCGTGCTGCTGCGCAGTTCCTGGCGCCAGGCGCTGCAGCTGAACCTGCACAGCCGCCTGGCCCAGCGCGTGCTGGTGCAACTGGCGCACCGCATGTACCGCTCTGAAAACGACCTGTACGCCCTGGCCAGCGACGTGGCCTGGGAGATCTGGTTCACCACCCGCCAGAGCTTCAAGATCGAGGTCACAGCCCAGCACAGCCCGCTGCAGAGCCTGAATTTCGCTGCCCTCAAGGTCAAAGACGCAGTGGCCGACCGCTTCCGCGCCAAGACCGGCGTGCGCCCGGATGTGAACACGCAGTGGCCCGACGTGCGCATTCACCTGCACCTGACCACCGACGAAGCCACGATCTACATCGACACCTCGGGCGAGCCGCTGTTCAAGCGCGGCTGGCGCGAAGACAAGGGCGACGCCCCCCTGAAGGAAACCCTGGCCGCTGCGATGATCGCTGCCAGCGGCTGGGACCCGCACGGCGAGCACCCCCAGCCCCTGTACGACCCCTGCTGCGGCAGCGGCACCATCGTGGTCGAGGCTGCGCAGATCGCCTGCCGCATTCCCGCCGGCATGCTGCGCCGCTTTGCGTTTGAAAAGCTGCTGCCGTTCCAGGCGCACGTCTGGACTGCTATCAAAAACGAAGCTGACAGCGCAATCTGTGAAAGCCCTGTACCCATTTTTGGCAGTGATGTGGCTCACCGCATGGTGGACTTTGCCCAGCGCAACGCCGAGCGCGCGGGCGTGGCCGGTGCCGTGCAGCTGCGCGGTGGCGATGCCCTGCAGCGCATGCCGCCGTGCGAGCAGCCCGGCGTGATGCTGCTGAACCCGCCCTACGGCGAGCGCATTGCCGCCGCCGGTACCGCCGGGCGCAACGCCAACGAACGCGCCGCCGAGCGCGCCCTGGGCGCCAGCGTGGGCCGCGAGGCTGCGCACACCGACGATGGTGGCGAATTCTTCGCCCAACTGGCCACGCACTGGAAAAAGAACTACAGCGGCTGGACGGCCTGGATGCTCACGCCCGACCTCAAGCTGCCCAGCAAGATGCGCCTGAAAGAATCGCGCCGCGTGCCGATGTGGAACGGCCCCATTGAATGCCGCATGTTCCGCTTCGACATGGTCAAGGGCACCCTGCGCGAACGCCCGAACAAGGCCGAGGGCGGCGGGGCGCAGCATGCAGGTTGAGCTGCACCTGCCCGCCGAAGGCGCGCCCGGCGAACCTGCGCGCCCGGTGGTGGTGGACACCAACGTGGCGCTGGATCTGCTGATCTTCAGCGACCCGCGCACCGCCCCGCTGCGCACCCTGCTGGCCCAGGGGCGCCTGCACTGGATTGCCACGCAGGTCATGCGCGACGAATTGGAGCGGGTGCTGGCCTACCCGCACATCGTTTCGCGCATGGACTTCTACCGCGTGGATGCGGCGCAGGTGCTGGCCGCTTTTGACGCACAGGCCCGGCTGGTGGACATCGCCCCGCGCGTGGCCTACGTGTGCAAGGACGCGGACGACCAGAAGTTCATCGACTTGGCTGCGGCGCACCGGGCCATTTTGCTGAGCAAAGACAAGGCCGTGATCTGCATGCGCAAGCGGCTCCTGACGCTGGATGCCCACGTGGCCACCGCGCTGGTGCTGGACGAAAGCCTGGCCGCAGCCGCTGCTTGAAAGCCGCAGCCGCAGTCTGGGGGCAGGCGGCTTTGCTCCGAACCGTTCCCTTTATTCGTCGAAGCTGAAGTCGGCTGCCGCCACCAGTTGCCAGGCCCCGTCGCCCTTGAGCTGCAGCACTTGCGTGTGGTGCCGCAGCACGGCAGGGCGGTGGGCAATGCTCACCAGCGCCATGCCCGTGGCCCGCAGGCGTTCATACAGCGCTGCCTCATTCGCGCTGTCCAGCGCGCTCGTGGCCTCGTCCAGGATGACGATGCGGGGCGTGCGGGCCAAGACCCGTGCAAACGCCAGGCGCTGCTGCTCGCCGGTGGACAGCAGCTTTTCCCAGTCGTGCGACGCATTGAGCCCACCCACGCGTTCAGCCAGCGAGCCCAGCTGCACCTCATCGAGCAGTTCCAGCAACTGGTCGTCAGTCAGCTCGGTGGCCTGGCTGGGATAGATGATCTGGCTGCGCAGGGTATCGGGCTGCAGATAGGGGCGCTGCGGCAGGAAGAACATGTCTGCAAGGGGCGGGTGCTGCACGGTGCCCTGGCCGGTGCGCCACAGCCCTGCCATCGCGCGCAGCAGCGAGCTTTTGCCGCAGCCGCTGGGGCCGGTGATGAGCAGGGCGTCTCCGGCTGCCAGGGTGAGGGAAAGGTCCTGCACGAGCAGACGGCCAAACTGCGGCGTGTGCAGCGTCAGCCCCTCCAGGGCCAGGGTGTCGCCCTCGCGGGTGATGATCTGGGCGCCATCGTGGGGTGCCGGGGCTGCGTCCTCGCTGGTGGGCGGTTCTGCCCAGGGCGTCGGGGCCGCAGGTGTTTTGAGCACGACCTGCGACAGAGCGTGCAGGCGGTCAATCCCGGCGACGAAACGGCTGAGGCTTTCGAAGTTGTCCACGATCAGCGACACAGCGGCCAGCACCGCCGCAAAAGCGCCAGCCGCCTGGATGGCACGCCCCACCTCCAGCTCGCCACTGAGCACGTCGTTGGCCAGGATGATGGCGGGCAGCACCAGCGTGAGCTGGCTGAACCCGCGCTGGTACAGATTGAGCGAGCGTTGCTTCTTGATCAGCTTGGCAAAGTTGCTGAACACGGCCTCGAACCGTTGGTTGAGCTGGGCGCGTTCCTGGGGCTCGCCCCGGTAGAAAGCGATGGACTCGGCGTTTTCTCGCAGGCGCATCAGGCCGAAGCGGAAGTCGGCCTCGCGCCGGATCTGCCAGAAATTGAGCCGGATGAGCGGCGCCCCGAACAGGTACAGCGCGCCAAAGGTGCCCAGCAGTGCGTACACCGCCAAAAACGCCACCAGCGTGTGCGAGATGGACCACAGCACCGCGCTGAACGCGACCAGCTGCATCAGCGAGCCCAGGAAGATGAGCAGGAAGTGCGTGGAGCGGCCGGTGAAGGTGTTGATGTCTTCGCTGATGCGCTGGTCGGGGTTGTCGATGTCACGGGCGTTGCCGATGTCGTAGTACTTGCGCTCGCTCAGGTAGCCATCCAGAAACCGGTGCGTGAGCCAGCGGCGCCAGTGGTTGGAGAACGCATCGCGCATGTAGTAGTAGAAGGCGTACACGGGCACCGCCACTGCCACCACCATCAGGCTGGCGCGCACCGCGTCCCAGAAGCGGTCCACCTGCTTGGCGGCCAGGGCCGATGTGAGTTCGCCGGTCTTGTCGATCAGCATCACGGCGAGCTGGGTCTCCAGCACCATCAGGCCGACCAGCAGGGCCAGCAGCCCCCAGGCCATGCGTTTCTGGTCGCCCAGCCAGTAGGGGCGCGCCACGCTCATGAACTGCTTCCAGGCAGACCAGGAGAGCGTGGGCGGGCGACGGCGGCGGGGCTTCTGGTTGGGGGGCGGTGCGGCTGCAGGTGCAGGTGCAGCCGCCGTGTCGGTCAGGGCTGTCGCAGGAGTGGTGTCTGGCATGTAACGGTAGAAAAATAAGGGTGCGAAGCAGCTGGCTGAACCATAGGGGATGCGCCCACCCCGCATCTGTCAGCCAAAGCCGACTCGGCAGTTCAGACTGGCGCGCGTACTGAGTCTGGCCTTTTGCCTTTTTGCCTTCTGCTCCCGATATATCTGCCCTGGCTGCAGGCGCCCACAGGGTGCGCTGCGCGTGGGCGCATGTCAGGGGCGCAGCAAATCGTACGCCGCCCGCACCCGCTGCACATCACGCCCCAGCTTGCGGCTTTGGGGCAGGTGGCGGGCAAAACGCATGCGGTGCATGGTCTGCTCCATCACCTCTTGCAGCGCCGGGCCACGGGCCTGTAGCCACTGCGCCCACAGCGGGCGGGCATCTTCCAGCGCGCCGCACTGGCGCAGGTAGATGGCGGTGGAATGGGCGTAGCACAGTGCATCGCGGCCATGGCACAGCGGCAGGGGCAGCACGGCCGTGGGGTCGTCTTCAAAGTCGATGTAGCCCACCACCCCGTCGGGGCAGCGCACCAGGTTGCGGGCAAAGGCCTGGCTCAGGCAGGTGCCCTGGTTGTGCACCAGCTCTATCGCGCGCAGCCCTTGCAGCCACAGGCGCAGCACGGCCTCGGGGCCTGCGGGCACGGCGGCCTCGATCTCGTTGCCCAGCGAAGGCGTCTGCTCTGCCGGCCGCCCCAGGTGGCGCATGATGAAACCGTCTTCCTGCGCTGCCAGCACGGTGGGCACGCGCAGCCCGCGTGCGGCCAGATCGCGCAGCCGCTGCACTTCGGTGGCAATGGCCGTGTGGCCGCCCAGGTTGGGCACCGGGATCAGCACCGGCAGACCAAACAGCGTGGCCAGCGCACCCAGCACCCGGTAGCGCGCCATGCCATGGGGCGTGTTGGCTTTTTTCACCCACACCTGCTCATCGCCCAGGCGGTAGCTGGCCACGTTGAACTGCTGCACGGCCAGCTGGCGGGCCAGGTAGGCGGCATAGTCCACAGGCGGCTGGGGCGCGTCAGCGGGCGGGGTGATGGTGGGCAAATTCATGAAAGCGCAGGGCACGGCTGCACCACGGTGCGGGCCTGAAAACGGGGGCACAGGCTCTTTGAAAAGGTTCTCAGGGCACCGGTGGGCAAGGGCGCTATTGTGCCGCTGTCGCGGCCGTGGGCTGGCCGTGGGGTGTGCTGCCGGATAAACTCGCGGCCTCGGCGCTGCGCCACAACCGCTGGCGCGCCTGCAAGGCCCAGCGCACCCCGCCTGCCCCTTCGCCCTATCGGAGCCTACCCATGAATCCCACCGAATCCACTGCGCCCCAGGGCGATGCTGAACTGAACGCCACTTCCTCGGCTGCCGCCCCGGCGCTGGGCTTGACGGCTGCCGAACTGGAAGAGCTCGACAACCTGCTGGACGACCTGCGCACGCGCGGCGAAGAAATTCCGCAGTGGGAGTTCTGCGATGGCTTCATGACGGCCGTGATCTGCAGCCGCCGCCCCATCGCCCCCGCCGAATACCTGCCCATGCTGCTGGGCGATGGCGCCGAGCTGGAAGTGGCCGAAGGCGAGCCGCTGCCGCTGCTGCCCGCCTTTGCCGATGCTGCCCAGCAAGCGCGCTTTCTGGAGCTGTGGGACCGCCGCTGGAACGAGATCGTGACCCAGCTCGACGCTGACGTGAAGACGCTGGACGATGAGCGCACCTTCCAGCCCGAAGCGATGGACATGCGCGGCGCTGTGGCCAGCCTGCCCGAAGCCGAGCGTGCTGAAATGGAAGGCCAGGAAATCCCCTCCTTCGGCCAGGTGTGGGCTCTTGGGTTCATGTTCGCGGTGGAGAACTGGCCCGAAGACTGGGCCGCCCCCCGCGACAAGGAAGCCGCCCAGTGGCTGGACGATGCGCTCGACAGCATCGTCGCGCTGACCGAAGACGACACCGGCAAGCCCGAAGTCTGCATGTACAACGAAGACGGCCCACCCAGCACCAGCCAGGCGCGCGTGGAAGCCTTCGGCGAAGCCATCTGGGCCGTGTATGACCTGCGCCAGCTGTGGAAGAGCATGGGCCCGCGTGTGGAAACCTTGCGCAAGGCCCCCGAGCCCGGCCGCAACGATCCTTGCCACTGCGGCAGCGGCAAGAAGTACAAGAAGTGCCACGGGGCATAACCTCTGGTACTACATTTTTGATAGCTGGTTGCGCTTGTAGCCAGTGCGCGGGAGGCTGATAGGCCCGCGCTTTTCTCTCAGCCTCCTGTTGCCAGGGGCGCTACGGCTGTCCGTCGAACGTGTCGATGTCTTCTGGCAAGGTGACCCACGCAAGGCGGCGCCGCGTCCAGATCTGGCGCTGCGGCGTGCCCAGCTCGTGCCTTTGCGTGATGGTTCCGAGCCGCAGGGAATAGGTCTGCGGATTGTCCGCCGCGCAGGCATACAGTGCGCTTCCGCAGACGTCGCAGAAGGCCAGCACACGCCGGTTGCCGCTGGCCGCCGTCTTGATGTACGTGCGGGGTGTGCCGCGGGTGAGCCGAAAGCCTGCCGCCGGGGCCGGGATGTTGGTACGAAAGGCGGAGCCGGAATGCGCTTGGCAATCCGTGCAATGGCACACCGTCGCAGTGCCAGGGTCCACCTGCGCTTCGTAGGCGATTGCGCCGCAATGGCATTGGCCTTGCACCTGCATGGCACCTCCTTGTGCGTGGGTCGTGTTCGCCAGCTGGTGCAGGTTCAGGCTTGCGCCAGAAACTTCTTCAAGTTCCCCGCTGCGGTGTTGCGCACCTTGCGCTTGAGTGAGGGCGACCAGCCCAGCAGCAGCCCCGGCGCACCCAGTGCCTGCCGCGCCCAGCGCCAGAAGTTGAAACGGTCGCGGTGGGTGGCGATCAGTCCGTCGGGTGTGAAGGTGAAGGTGCCGTTGATGATGTTGTGCACCGTGCGGCCGGTAGCGCTGAAGAGGTAGTGCGCCTCCCAGTGCGCGCGGCCGCCGTTGGCGTCGGCTTCGATGCCGCTGTACTCCAGCTTCCAGTGCTTGGCCGCGGCGGGCTTTTGGGCGGCGCTGCACAGCATGCGCCACATGCCGCCGATCTGCTCGCGGCCTTTCAGCGAAAAGGCCTCGTCTTCAAACGTCGCATCCGGCGCATAGCAGGCGGCCATGGTGGCGTGGTCAAGCTGGTTGAAGGCGGTGTAGAAGCGTTGCAGGGTCTGGGCGTTGGGGTGCATGCGGTCTCCTCCTGAATGTGGGGGGGCATGCTACCCGCAGCGCGGCGGCTGCAGTGCCGCCTGGGCGATGTTGCCTGTGTTTGTCTGGATGACTTTCCGTTGAATTAGCGGGGTGCAGGCGGGGGTGCTTGCAATAGGGCGTTCAACCGCGCGCATGCCCAGGCCAGTGTCTGCTGGCGCACAGCGGCGCGGTCGCCGTCAAAGCGGCGGGTGGCGGTGGTGATGTTGCCGTTCACGTTCCAGCCAAACCACACGGTGCCCACGGGCTTGTCGGCAGTGCCGCCGGTGGGGCCTGCAATACCGGTGACGGCCACGGCCACTTGCGCGCGGGAATGGGCGACGGCGCCTAGGGCCATGGCGCGGGCCACGGGTTCGCTCACGGCGCCGTGGGTGGCGATCAGCCCGGCAGGCACGCCCAGCAGTTCGGTCTTGGCCTCGTTGGAATAGGTGACGAAGCCGCGCTCAAACCATTGGCTGGAGCCCGCCAGGTCGGTGCAGGCGGCGGCGATCATGCCGCCGGTGCAGCTTTCGGCGGTGGCCAGCATCCAGCCACGGGCCAGCAGGGTGGTGGAGATTTGAATCAAATCGGCCTCCAGCGCCTGATTGGTAAGCGCTGGCAGCTCACTTTTTGATAGTGATTGGGCGGTGGTGGGTGCTGCGGGGTTCATGCGAAGAACCTCCACAGCGCAATCGCCAGCAGCGTGCAGAAGGCGGCCACAAAGTCATCAAACAGAATGCCCCAGCCACCGCGCCAGCCAAAGCCTTTGAACAGGCTGTCAGCCCATCCCACGGGGCCGGGCTTGGCGGCGTCAAAAAAGCGGAACAGGGCAAAGGCCACGATCTGGCCCATGAGGCCCATGGGCATGGCCAGCCACAGCACGAGCCAGAAGGCCACGATTTCGTCCCACACGATGGCGCCGGGGTCGGCCACGCGCAGGTTGCGGGCGGTGGTGGTGCAGGCCCACCAGCCCACCAGCGCGCCGCCTGCAATCAGCAGGCCCATTTGCGCAGCACTGAGCCAGGGCATGAGCACCAGGAACGACATCCAGCCCCACAGCGTGCCCACGGTGCCGGGGGCGAACGGCGAGAGGCCGGAGCCAAAGCCCAGCGCTATGGCGTGGGCCGGGTGTGCCAGCATGAAGGCGGCGCTGGCGCGGCGCGGGGCGGCCACGCCAGGGGCTGCTGCTGCAGAAGTCGGGGAAGCGAAGGTCATTGGCGTTCCTGCACGTCCAGGTCTTTGGCGTAGCGGATGGTGTGATCGGCGCTGAACTGCGCGGTGGCCCCGGCGGCCAGCGGCTGCTGCCAGGCCACGGTGCCGGGGGTACGGTTCCAGGCCAGGTCGGCGGGCTGGGGCTGGGGCTGGTAGCGCGATTCGACCTCGATCTTCTCGTTGCGCGAGACGGGCGCGGCGTGCAGCACCTGCAGCGTGACGGGAGTCTTGTGGCGGTTTTCCACGGTGTAAGCGCGGCGGGTGCGGCGCTCCACGCGCGAGCCGGTGAAGCCGGCGCTGCCCGTCA
Source organism: Acidovorax sp. IB03 (assembly GCF_016406015.1). Lineage (NCBI taxonomy): Bacteria > Pseudomonadati > Pseudomonadota > Betaproteobacteria > Burkholderiales > Comamonadaceae > Acidovorax > Acidovorax sp. IB03. The sequence continues at coordinate 11,698 of NZ_JAEFCH010000043.1, forward strand.
AATCCTGCACGGGCTCGGCGCGCACGGTGACCAGCTCGTCGCGCCCAAAGGCCAGGCTGCTGGTGCCGTTGGCGCTGGTGGCCGCGGCAAAGTCGATGCGGCCTGTGCCCACAAAGGCGCCGTCGCGGTACAGGTTGGCATGGCCCGCCGGCCACACGCCCGGGGGCGGTGCCAGTTCGGCCACGAGGTAGGCGGCTTCTTCCATGGCAGGCGCGGTGCGCGTGATGAGGGTGGCGGGCGCGGTGTAGCTGCCCAGGGCCAGCGTCACGCGCTGGCCGTTGGAGGGCACGGTGATGCGCTGGGGCACGGCAAATTCGGTGGCAAAGGCCTTGTCGGTGCTGGTCACTTCGAAGCTGGGCAGGGCGTCCTCAGCCAGGTTGCGGCGTGCCAGGGGCGATGCGGGGGCAGGGGCTGCCATGGCCATGGCGGGCACCGGCGCGGCCTTGGGGGTGGGCGGTGCAATGTCCAGCGTCCACGGCCGGGGCAGGCGGCCCTGGGTGGTGCGGCTGGGCTGGCCGGTGGAGAGGGTGAGCTGCACGTTGCTCCAGTCTTCGCCGCTGTTTTGCGCCACCAGGGCCTGGCGTTCCAGCAGCACGCTGGGTTTGGCGGCATCGAGAGTGGCGCGGTAGGTGGGCTGCCAGCCGGTGCCGCGCACCTGGTAAGACAGGCGCAACTCGGCTTCGCGGTCGGTGGCCAGCGTCACGGTGACGGAGACCACCTGCGCGCGCTGGCTGGCTGTGCGTTCGCGTTCTGCGGTCAGGGGCTTGAGGGCCAGCTCCAGTGCCTCTTGCTTGCGCTGCAACTGGTGCGCGCGGGTTTGTGATTCGTGCGCCGACTTGCGCAGCGCGTCGGCGGTGGCAGCGATCTGTGCGGGCGTGGTGGCTTGCAAGCGGCCGCCGGGCGCTTCAGTGCCAGCTCCCCCGGTCGCTACGTTCTTCAGGTAGCCATCGACCAGTTGCAGCGAGGCGGCTTCGGCCTTCACGGCGGCGATCTGGTCTTCCAGCTCGCGGATGCGGCCGTCCAGCGGGCTGGCGCAGGCGGCCACCACGTCGCGGTCTTCGGTGCGCACATTGAATTCGCCCACGCGCACGGCGGCGTCGGCGTGGATCTGCAGGCTTTGCGCATCGAGCGACGCAGGCAGGCAGCCCAGCGTGATGCTGCGCGCACCGGCGGGCACCTTGGCCACGCGCTCGACCGTGGCGCTGCCGGGGTACACGGTGACGCGGGCAATCCGCGAAGTCACTGGCGAGGCAGTGTCTTGCGCCAGGGCCGGGTTGGCGGCAGCCACCCAGGCAGCGGCCAGCGCAACGGCGGCGGTGGAGGCAAGAGGGCGCAGGGATGGCTTCACGGTGGGGCTCCGGTAGCGCAGCGCAGGGCGTGCGGGGTGTTGGGGTGGGCGAATCCTAGCAGCGAGAGGGCGCGGCGCTGCCCATCTTTACGGCTTGTTTATGTCGGGTTAAGGCGCCCTTCATCCCCCAGGGCTATCGTGAGAAGTCTCATAAAACAAATACAAGGTCGATGATGAAGAAGGTTCTGGGAAGCACGCTGGCGCTGGCGGTGTTGTTGTGGGCGATGACGGTGCCGTGGCAAGACCCGGCCATGAATGTCTGGTGGTGGCGCAACCAGATCCTGCTGCTCACCGGGCTGGGGGCCTGGGCGCTGATGTCGCTCATCATGGTGCTGTCGCTGCGCCCGGTGTGGCTGGAGCGGCCGCTTGGCGGCATGGACAAGATCTACCGCCTGCACAAGTGGGCGGGCATTGGGGCCATCGTGCTGTCGCTGCTGCATTACGGCACGCAGCTGTCCAAAGACCTGCTGATCGCCCTGGTGGGCCGCCCTGTGCGGGCTCCGCGCGCGGACTGGTGGCTCAACACCTTCCGCCACTTGGCGGAAGACATGGGCGAGTGGGCGGTTTGGTTCCTGGCCGCCATGCTGGTCATCACGCTGTGGCAGCGGTTTCCGTACCACGTCTGGCGCTATCTGCACAAACTGCTGGCTGGGGTGTACCTGGTGCTGGCCTTCCATGCTGTGGTGCTGGTGCCGCCCGCTTGGTGGGCGCAGCCTGCGGGTGCGTTCGTGGCCGCGGCCTCGCTGGTGGGCGTGCTGTGCGCAGTGCGTTCGCTGGCCGGGCGCATTGGCGGCAGCCGCCGCCATGCGGCCCAGGTGGTGGATGTGCAGGTGCACCCCAGTGGTGTGGTAGAGCTGGAATGCCGGGTGCAGGGCACCTGGAAGCATCGGGCCGGGCAGTTTGTGTTCCTGACCCTGCAAGCGGGCGAGGGGCACCACCCCTTCACGCTGGTCAACGCCGATACCGGCGACGGCCGCCTGCGCTTTGCCATCAAGGCGCTGGGCGACTACACCGCGCGACTGGCGCAGCAGGTGGCCGTGGGCCAGCAGGTGTGGGTGGAAGGGCCGTACGGGCGATTCGACTTCCGCCAGGACCGTGCCCCCGAGCAGGTGTGGGTGGCCGCAGGCATTGGCGCCACGCCGTTTGTGGCCTGGCTGGAATCGCTGGTGGCCAACCCGGCCCAGGCCCCGGTGGTGCAACTGCACTACTGCGTGCGCAACGCCCAAGAGGCCGTGTTTGCCGAGCGCATGCAGCAGCTGTGCGCGCAGCTGCCCAGCGTGACGCTGCACATTCACCACAGTGACGTCACCGGCAAGGTGGCCGCCGACGCATTGCTCGCCAGCGCCGGGCCCCAGGCCAGCGTGTGGTTCTGCGGGCCGCAGGGCTTTGGCCAGGCGCTGCGCGACACCATGCAGCGCCTGGGGCGCAGGCAAGGGCGCTTTCACCAGGAGCTGTTTCAGATGCGCTGAGCGGGGCGCCTTCTTCCGGGGGCTCCCACAGGGCGCTCTGGCTGTCAGGCGAAGTGGTCAAACGAGGCGAAGCGGTTTTCTACCGGCATGCCTTGTGCATCCACCAGCCGCAAGCCCGGTGCAGCTTCCACCTGGCCAATGCGCGTGACAGGTGTCTGGCTCTGGGCTGCAGCCTCTGCCACGGCGGCGCGGTGCTGGGGCGGGGCGGTGAACAGCAGCTCGTAGTCGTCACCCCCCGCCAGGGTGCATTGCTGCAGTATTTTTGCATCAAATTGGCCTCTAGCGCTTGATGGATAAGCGCCAGCAGCTATCAATTTGATAGTTTCATCAGTGCGGATGCAGGCACCCACTCCAGACGCTTTGAGGATGTGCCCAAAGTCGCCCAGCAGGCCGTCGCTCACGTCCATGGCGCTGCTGGCAATGCCGCGCAGTGCCAGGCCCAGCGCCACGCGGGGTGTGGGGCGCTCCAGCCGCTGGCGGGCCTGGGCCAGCAGTTCGCCTGGCAGGTGGATGTGGCCGAGCAGGGCTTCCAGCGCCAGGCGTGCATCGCCCAGCGTGCCGCTCACGTAGATGTCATCACCCGCGCGCGCGCCGCTGCGCAGCAGGGCCTGGCCCGCAGGCACCTCGCCAAACACGGTAATGCAAATGTTCAGGGGCCCCTGCGTGGTGTCACCGCCCACCAGCTCGCAGCCGTGTGCATCGGCCAGCGCCAGCAAGCCTTTGGAAAAGCCAGCCAGCCAGGCTTCATCGACCCGGGGCAGCGCCAGTGCCAGCGTGAAGGCCAGCGGCCTGGCCCCGCAGGCCGCCAGGTCCGACAGGTTGACGGCCAGGGCCTTGTGGCCCAGGGCCTCGGGGTCTACATCGGCAAAGAAGTGGCGGCCTTCGACCAGCATGTCGCTGCTGATGGCCAGTTGCATGCCGGGGCGCGGGGCCAGCAAGGCGCAGTCGTCGCCCACGCCCAAAGCGGCGTGGCGAACGGGGCGCGTGAAGTAGCGCGCAATCAGGTCAAATTCACCCATGGCCTGATTGTCGGCGGGTTGAGGTGGCCTGCTCAGACAGGTGCGCCGCGAAAGCGCTGCGCTGCCTGGCGGCTGACCTCGGCCAGCAACTGTTCCTGGCGCTGGCGGTCGCGCAGCCAGCGGGCATCGTTCTGGCCGGCCTGGGTGTCGGTGCGCAACAGGTGCAGGGCGTTCGAGGCGCCGTGCGCCGCAGCGTGGCCGGCGATCTTGTCCATGGTCATCAGGATGTGCTCGCGCAGCGGCATGTGGTCGCCGGTGGCGGGGTCCACGTACACCGCCTCCATGCCAAAGCGGCAGGCCTGGAAGCGGTTGTAGGTGTAGACGAGGTAGTCGTCTTCCTGCGGCATGAAGGGCTCGTCGGCCAGGAACCATGCGCCCAGCGACTGCACGTAGCCCGCCAGGGCGGCGGCCCGTTCGATGGTGAGCGGGGTGTCGAACACGCGGATCTCGATGGTACCGAACTCGGGCTTGGGGCGAATGTCCCAATAGAAGTCCTTCATGCTCTTCACCACCCCGGTGCGGGTCATCTTGTCGAAGTAGGCGGTGAAGTCTTCCCAGGTCAGCGCAAACGGTGCGCGGCCCGACAGCGGGAAGGCAAATACCGAGTTGAGCCGCGCCGAGTCAAACGCCGTGTCTTGCCCCTGCACATAGGGGCTGGAGGCCGACAGCGCAATGAAGTGCGGGATGTAGCGGCTCATGCGGTGCAGCATGAGCAGGGCCGCGTTGGCGCTGGGGCAGCCAATGTGCACGTGCTGGCCAAAGATGGTGAATTGCTTGGAGAGGTAGCCATACAGCTCCGACAGTTCGCGAAAGCGCGGCTTGTCGTAGATGCGGCGCTCGTGCCACTGCTGGAAGGGGTGCGTGCCGCCGCCCACCACGGCGATGTTGAGCTTGTCGGCGCTTTTGACCAGCGCATCGCGGATGGGGGTGAGCTGGCCCACCACTTCGCTGGCCGAGTGGCAGATGCCGGTGGAGATTTCGATCATGCTGTTCGTCATCTCGGGCACCACGCTGCCGGGCAGCGGGGTTTTCTTCATCAGGCGCAGCATGTCTTCTGCATACGGGGCCAGGTCGTAGTCGTTGGTGTTGACCAGCTGCAACTCCAGCTCAACGCCCAGCGTCAGCGGCTCGGAATGGTGGAAGGCTTCAAGACTCATTCGATTCTCCGTTGCGGCCACCGCGCAGCAGCGGTGCCCAGGGTTTCGAGCTTTCGCCCGCACGGTAGATGGCCACGGTGGCAATCACGGCGCCCAGCACTTCCATCAGCAAGATGGCGGGCAGCGCCACGCTGGCAATCTGGTAGCCGGTGGAGGGCGAAGCCACCACAAACTGCGATGCAATCAGCAGCGCGATGGAGGACATGGGCGTCATCGCGCAGCCCGCCCACAGCGCCTGGCGCCAGCTGGCGCCGCTGCCCACGTTGCCCAGGCCCACGCCAACGGCTTTGGCAATCAGGCGCGCAGCAATCAGAGCCAGCACGGCGCCGGCCACGGGGCCGCTCCAGTCAGCCTGCGCGGCCACGGTGGACACCAGTACAAACATCAGCATGGTCAGCAGCGATGAGGCGTTGCCCAACTGCCGTGGCCAGGCCCAGGGCCGGGGGTTCAATTGCTTAAGCAAGATGCCCGCCAGCAGCGCTGCCAGCGGCGCCGAGCCGCCCATGTGCGAGGCCACGGTGGAGCCCGCGGCGATGAGCGTGAGCAGCAGCATCGAGGTGTTTTCGCTGGTGGGGCTCATGAAGCGCAGTGCAGTGCGCAGCACCAGCGTGAGCACGGCCGCGACCAGAATGGACACGCCCAGCACCACCACGGCGGGCGAAATCGCATCCAGCAAGGTGGCGCTTTGCCGGTTCATCTGCTCGGACCAGGCGGAGCCCAGCGTCAGCGCGTACAGCGTGGACAACGTGGCCAGCACCACGGCGCGTTCCGTCACCGGCCCGGCGGCGCGGGTGTCGGCTACCACGCGCGTCAGCACGGCGGGCGAAGCGGCCAGCGCCACCAAGGCCAGCGGCCCGGCCACCTGGGTGGGCTGATCCAGCCACAACAGCACCGCATACACGGCAAAGTACGTCAGGGCCGACTCGGCAATGCTTTGCACCAGCACCATGGGGTTGTGGCGGAACCACCGCAGCGAGATACGGCCACCGCATTCAAACAGCACCAGCGCAATGCCCAGCTCCAGCAGGAACAGGCCAATGCCCTGCAAAGGCCACACCGCGCCGCTGAAGCCGGCCAGCCCGGCGGCCGTGCCTACCAGGGAATAGCCCAGCACCTTGGGCAGACCGGTGTGGCGCTGGATGAGGTAGCCCGCCATGGCAGCAACCGCCAGCAGCAGTGACCACTGCACGGTGGGTAGTCCCGCCGATGGCCTGAGCCACTGGGCCCAAAAACTCATAAGTTCATTCATGTGGTGGTGACCTCGGGTGGAAACGGGCCTGCGGCCCGGAGGTGGAACAAAACGCCCGGTGCCTTGGTGCGCCCATTGCAGTGCAAGCGGGGCGCTGCACCTGCGGTGCATGCATGGGCGGGGTGAGCGGTGGTGCATCCAGCGCGGCGGCTGGCGCTTGTGCGACCCCCGGCAAGCCCTGCAGGCTCATGTCCTGCAAAAGGGTTCGGTGACAGGCAGGCTGGGGGCAAAAACTGCACACGGGCCAACGAGCCAACAGGACTCTGGGACGAGTCTGCGACCGAACGCAGGGGGCGCTCAACCACCCGACCGTACCAGATACCCGCCGCGCGGATCAACCGCTCTTTGCATCAGCAAAGGTCAGCGGCGCATTCAAGCAACTCCCTTCAGAGCGTTCACAGAGACGTTTTTTGACGTACCGCCAGACTCTACGGGTTGCAACAGGATGTGTGTGTAGGACAGTTTCGTCTGTCGCCACCGGTGTCCTGGCGGTGTCAAAACGCGCGGGCACGCAGAGAAGACTCTCAGGCAGCCCGTGCGCGTTCAGGTCGGAAAAAGCTCAACGGTGCGCTGCGCAGGCGGGCCCGGATCGCTGCATAAATGCGCGAGCGATCCACGCCGCTGACGTTGCGGGCGCGCATGGCCAGATTGAAGGCCAGGTAGAAGCTCACACCCACGTTGAACGCCCCCAGCAAGGGCAACGTGGCAACTGCCCACCAGAAGCCGGGCTGGTGCAACACATCCAGCCCTAGCGTGGCGCAGGCAGCGGCAATCTGGCCCGCCGACAAGGTGATGTGGCGCACATCCAGCCCCAGGCCGAAGAAGGTGGCAATCACGGGCACCAGGCCCAGCATGAATCCCAGCGAAATGTTGGCCGCAAAGCCCGAGATGTTTTCGCGCAGGAAGTGCGCCCAGCGTGCCGCGCGCGCAGTGCCCAGCAGGCGGGTGATGCGTGGGTTGTATTGAATGGCCGAGTCCATGCGCGCCAGAACGAACCAGTTTTCCGTCCACCCGGCAATGATGCTGGAGGCAAACAGCAGCACCCCCGTGAAGGCGGCAAAAAACACCGATGGGCCCAGCAGGTGCAGTGACTCCAGCACCTGCAGCGCCTGCTTTTCAGAGATGGGCGGTGTGCCCAGGGTGTGGAGCATGAGCAGTGCAATGCCCAGCACCACAGGCATCACCACCAGCACGTTGCCCAGCACTGCGGCCACCTGCGATCGCACCAGATGGGTGATCTCGTCCACAAACGACTCGATGGCGTCGCCGCAGCCCAGTTCTTTGAGCTTGGCCGCCATGGCCGGGGCGGTCATGGCTGGCTGCTTGGTGGCCACCGTGAAATGCAGCAACTGCACCAGCACAAAGCTCACCGCATAGTTCACACCCGCCCAGAAACCCGCCCAGAAGGCCGACAGCGCCAGGGCGTACAAGCCAAACTTGATCAGCGTGGTGAAAGCAATCACCAGCCCGCCGCCCGCTGCCTTGTGGACCATGGAGCGGTATTCGGCTGGCGTGCGGGTGATGTAGTGCTCGCCCGTTTCAGCGCTGCGCTCGGCCACCTTGGCCGCGACCAGCGAGGAGTTGGAGGCGAACAGCGCGCGCAGACTGCGCCGCTCCTGGCCCACCTGCACCAGCGAAGACATCAGCTTGGCGGCCGCCAGGGCGGGCTTGGGCGACAGCAGGCAGTCGAGCAGCAGCCGCACGCGCACGATGCGTTCGCGCAGCTGGCGCAGGCGGAACACCAGCCCGACGGAGATGCCGTTGTCTTCAAAGTGCGTGTAAACCGTGGCCGTGGCGGCGCGGCAGGCCTCCAGCCGCTCGCGCAGGCGCTGCGCGGCTTCGTTGAGCCGGTCGGGGGTGCGCAAGGCGTGCAGCACCTCTACGCGCAGGCTCTCCACGTCGCGGATCAGCGCATGGAAGGGCTGGGCTTCGCGCGCTTCTTCGCTCATGCGAAGGCGCAGTTCAGGGGCAAACCCGGTCGAGAGGATTTGTCCCGCGCAGTAGGTGATGGCGTTGAGCAGCGCGTGGCGCCACAGCGAGAGGCCGCTTTCCTCGCCCGGCGGTACCAGCAGGGCGGCCAGGCGGTTGAGCTGTGCTTCGTCCAGCGCGGCCATCCATTGCGCGTCAAATTCATGGGGCACTGCCAGCACGAACAGTTCAGACGCATCGATCGTGTCCGGCGTGCCGGGCAGCCACTTGGTGTGCAGGCGGGCCGCCAGCTCGCTCACAAAAGCAGTGCGGGGCGCAAACCCGAAGTCGGCCAGCAAGGTGGTGATGTCCACCGTGTCCACCAACTGCGCCCACCAAGCCTGCAGGCGCGCGCGCAACTCTGGCCGTGCTTCAACGGCATCCAGAAAAAGCTGCAGCCTGGCCGTGGCGCCGGGCACGGAGTTGCGGTCGCCGCGCACCCATTCCAGCAAATGAATGAGCCAGAGGTGGCGGTGGGGAAGGTCGGCCTCGGGGTCCAGTTCCGCCAGCAGGCGTGCCAGGTCGGTGGGGCGGCTCAATGCAGTACCCTTCCGTTCAGGGGCTCGCCTGTGGAGCTGTGGTGAATGGCTTCCAGCACAAACAGGGGAACGGGCGTGGCGAAAGGCTCGCCGTCTTCGGCCACGCAGTGGAACGTGCCGTGCATGGTGCCGCTGGCCGTGCGCAGGCGGCACCCGCTGGTGTACTGGAAGGCCTCACCCGGCTTGAGCAGGGGCTGTTGCCCCACCACGCCCAGGCCTTTGACCTCTTCGGTGTGGCCGCGGGCGTCACTGATGATCCAGTGCCGCGAAATCAGCTGGCCGGGGGCGTCGCCCGTGTTGGTGATGGTGATGGTGTAGGCGAAGGCAAACACCTCGCGTTCTGGCTCCGATTCCTCGGGCAGGTATTCGGGCAGAACTTCCACCGCAAACTGGTACTTTGGCATGGGCCGAATGGTAACCGTGCGGGGTGTGAGCGCGTGCCCTTGGGCAAGGCAAAACCCCGCAGCATTCCAGCTTTGCGACAATCGGGGGATGAGCCGCACCTTCCAAATCGCCCCCTCCATCCTCTCTGCCGACTTTGCCCGCCTGGGCGAAGAAGTGCGCAATGTCATTGCCGCTGGCGCCGACTGGATCCACTTCGACGTGATGGACAACCATTACGTGCCCAACCTCACTTTCGGCCCCATGGTGTGCCAGGCCCTCAAGCCCCACGCCAAAACGCCAGCGGGTGTGGCCGTGCCGATTGATGTGCACCTGATGATCCAGCCGGTGGACGCGCTGGCCGCCGCCTTTGCCGACGCTGGCGCGGACTACATCAGCTTCCACCCCGATGCCTCGGGCCACGTGCACCGCAGCATCCAGGCCATCCGGTCCAAGGGCGTGAAGCCCGGTCTGGTGTTCAACCCTGCCGAACCACTGGATGTGCTGGACTGGGTGATTGACGATATCGACCTGATCCTCATCATGAGCGTGAACCCCGGCTTTGGTGGCCAGAGCTTCATCGACTCGGCCCTGCGCAAGATCGAAGCCGTGCGCAAGCGCATCGACGCTTCGGGCAAGGACATCCGCCTGGAAGTGGACGGCGGCATCAAGGCCGACAACATTCGCCGCGTGGCCGATGCCGGCGCTGACACCTTTGTGGCCGGTAGCGCGATTTTCGGCAAGCCGGACTACAAGTCGGTGATCGACGCCATGCGCGTGCAGCTGGCCTGACGCACCCAAACGAGCTGCGGGGGGCTGCGGTAGCCCCCGCTTTCGCTCAGGCGCCGAGCCTGCCCCACGCCGTGCCGGGGTTCAGCGCGGCTCGTAGGTGGTGGTGACGGATTCACGCAGCAACCCGCCGCCTGCGACGGAGCCACTGGCGGTGGACTCCAGCCGGCGCACACATTCCGCCTGGTCGGCGGCCTCCTGAAAAACCTTGCAGCGCTCACGGGCGTTGGCTTGGGCGGCTGCGCCGGGGCTGCTCAACTGGCCTTTGGCCGCCGCATCGCGTGCGGCGCTGGCTTCGCGCAGGCAGGTAGCCTGGGAGTCCTGTGTGTTTTGGGTCATGCAGGCGCGCCGTTCTTCTTCGTAGCGGGCGCGGGCGTCATTCGCGGGCTGGGCCAGGGCGGTAGTGCAGGCCAAGGCGGCTGCCATGGTGCAGGTTGATGTCAAAAATGCTGTGCGTTTCATGGATATTCCTTGCGATAAGCCAGGGAAATGAAGGCAAAGCATAAAAGCCTGAGCGGCCGGGCCTTGTCAGACGAGGCCTGCCCTGGGCGTACGCGGCGGGGCGCCGCGGCGTGCTGGCGCTGGTCTATATTCAGGCGCTTTCATCGCTGTGCTGGCGCTTTCCCGCCCCTTCTTCCTGTGAACCTGAATACCCTGAACCCCAGCGGCGTAGACGCCGTCATCGTTGATCTGGACGGCACCATGGTGGACACCATGGGTGACTTCAACGAAGCATTGAACCGCATGCTGCGCGATCTGAGCCTGCCCCCCATTGCCGCCGATCAGGCCGAGAACATGGTGGGCAAGGGCTCGGAGCATTTGCTGCGTTCGGTGCTAAAACACGTTCTAGCGCCCGTGGAACAAGCGCAGGCAGCTATCAAAATTGAAGCGCTGTTTCCGCAAGCCTGGGCCCGCTACCAGCACCACTACCTGGAAATCAACGGCAGCCATTCGGCCGTGTACCCCGGCGTGGTGCAGGGGCTGCAAGCCTTGCAGGGGGCGGGCCTGCCGCTGGCTTGCCTGACCAACAAGCCGCTGGCGTTCGCTCAGCCACTGCTCCAGGCCAAAGGCCTGGATGGTTTTTTTGCACGCGTGTTTGGCGGTGACAGCTTCGAGCGCAAAAAGCCCGACCCGCTGCCCCTGGTCAAGACCTGCGAAGCGCTGGGCAGCTCCGCAGCGAGCACGCTGATGCTGGGCGACTCCAGCAATGACGCGCAGGCGGCACGCGCCGCCGGTTGCCCGGTGGTGCTGGTGACCTATGGCTACAACCATGGCCAGCCCGTGCGCCATGTGGATGCCGACGGGTACGTCGATTCGCTCGAAGAAGTGGGGCGGTGGCTGGCCCGCCGGTGACGCGCAGGCCGTGTCTGCTCCGCGTCAGGCAGGCTTGCCCAGCAAGGCGTCTTTCAGCTTGAAGTCGGCGGGCAGGTTGCCCAGCCAGATGCCCAAGAGGGCATTGAAAAATTCAGGCTCCTTGAAGGGCTCGCCCTGGACTTTGCCCTTCACGGTGATGACGGTGCCGGTGCCCGGAATCCAGTCGATCATGAACTGATCGCCCGCCTGCAGCTTTTTGTGGTCTGAAAAGATCTGGCTCATGCGCAGCACGCCCGGCACGATGCGCGAGAACGCGGCGCGGTCCATGTTGTCTTCCATGCCTCGGGAAAACAGCTTGCCCAGTTCTGTCGAGTCAATTTCGCGCAGCATGGTGATGCTCAGGCGCTTGGGGCCGCGCTGGCTGGCTACTTCTTGTGGGGTGGAGGCTTTTTTCTCCAGGTACAGGCCGGCGGTGTACACCTTGAACACCGCCTTGTAGCGCACACCGGCTCCGTTGAGCTGCACGGTGCTATCCCCCAGCGTCTGGGTGGGTTCGTACTTCACGTCGGCCACGGTCACTGCCTGGCTCCAGGCACTGCCTGCCAGGATGAAGGCGCACACGCCCAGAGCCCATCGCTTCAAGATCGTCATCTACAGCTCCCGAAAAAAGAACGGTCGTTCGTTTCAAATTGTTGCTTCACCGCCAGGCCTGTGCAACAGGGTTTTCGATGGGGTAGGCGTTGGTTTTGTTGTGATGGGGTCATCCGCAGACAAATTCCCCGGGAGCCTTTGCTACACTTTGGCCCCATGTTCATTCATCACGTGTTCATCACAGGTTGCAGCGACCGGGGAGCCTGGCCCTGGCGTCAGCCTGCCGCTTTGAACGCCTGATGGCACCTGGGCCTGAGCCCGGCGTGCACCCGTGGCCTCTGCCCCATTCAGGCGGCAAGGCCGATTGAATGGACCGCAGCGCCCCCGTTTCACTACCCAGGGGATGCGCGCTGCGACAGCAGGGAGCTCTCCCCGTGATCACAGAACTTGAATTCAAAAGCCTGGCCAGCGAAGGCTATAACCGTATTCCGCTCATGGTCGAGGCCTTTGCGGACCTGGAAACCCCGCTCTCGCTGTACCTGAAGCTGGCGCACACCAAGGACGGCGGCAAGCACAGCTTTCTGCTGGAATCCGTGGTGGGCGGCGAGCGCTTTGGGCGCTACAGCTTCATCGGCCTGCCCGCGCGCACCCTGCTGCGCGCCAGTGGCTTCGGGGCCGAGGCGCGTACCGAAGTCGTGACCGACGGCCAAGTGGTGGAAACCGCTGCGGGCAATCCGCTCGATTTCATTGCGGAGTACCAAAAGCGCTTCAAGGTGGCTTTGCGCCCCGGCTTGCCGCGTTTTTGTGGCGGCTTGGCGGGCTACTTCGGGTATGACGCGGTGCGCTACATCGAGAAGAAACTCGAATCCACCTGCCCGCCCGACACCCTGGGATGCCCCGACATCCTGCTGCTGCAGTGCGAGGAGCTGGCCGTCATCGACAACCTGTCGGGCAAGCTCTACCTCATTGTCTACGCTGACCCCGCCCAGCCTGAGGCCTACACCCGGGCCAAGAAGCGTTTGCGCGACTTGAAGGAGCAGCTCAAGTACTCGGTGAGCGCCCCGGTGGTGAAGGCCACCGAAAGCCACCCCGCCCAGCGCGACTTTGCCAAGGCCGATTACCTGGCCGCTGTGGAGCGGGCCAAGGAGCTGATCGCGGCCGGTGACTTCATGCAGGTGCAGGTGGGTCAGCGCATCCACAAGCGCTACACCGAGTCTCCCCTGTCGCTGTACCGTGCGCTGCGTTCGCTGAACCCATCGCCCTACATGTATTTCTACGACTTTGGCGACTTCCATGTGGTGGGCGCCAGTCCCGAGATCCTGGTGCGCCAGGAAAAGACGGAAGACGGCACCAAGGTCACCATCCGCCCCCTGGCGGGCACCCGCCCACGCGGCGCCACCCCAGAGAAGGACAAGGCGGCCGAGGTCGAACTCATCAACGATCCCAAGGAACGTGCCGAGCATGTGATGCTGATTGACCTGGCGCGCAACGACATCGGCCGCATCGCCAAAACCGGCAGCGTGAAGGTGACGGAAGCCTTTGTGGTGGAGCGCTACAGCCATGTGATGCACATCGTGAGCAACGTGGAAGGCATCCTGCATGACGGCATGACCAGCATGGATGTGCTCAAGGCCACCTTCCCCGCAGGCACGCTGACCGGTGCGCCCAAGGTGCATGCCATGGAACTCATCGACCAGCTCGAACCTACCAAGCGTGGCCTGTACGGTGGCGCGTGTGGCTACCTCAGCTATGCGGGCGATATGGACGTGGCCATTGCCATCCGCACCGGCATCATCAAGAACGGCACCCTGTATGTGCAGGCCGCTGCCGGGGTGGTGGCAGATTCTGTGCCTGAGCTGGAATGGAAAGAAACCGAACACAAGGCCCGCGCACTGTTGCGTGCGGCCGAGCTGGTGGAGGAGGGCCTCGAATGACCCGCGCAATCGACAAAGTCAAACACTGCCACACGATGCAGGATGTGCGCCGTGAAGTAAACGCGCTGGATGACGTGCTGGTGCCCCTGCTGGTGGAGCGCGTGGGCTACATGACCCAGGCCGCCCGCATCAAGCAAGACCCCGCCCAGGTGCGCGACGAAGCCCGCATCCAGGCCATCGTGGACCGTGTGCGCGAGCGGACCCTGGCCGAAGGCGGCGACGCCGATGTGATGGAAGCCATCTACCGCAGTCTCATGGAAGCCTGCATTGCTTATGAACACCGCGAGTTCGCCCGTCTGCGCGAGCCCGCCACTGCCGGGAGCGCCGCATGAAACTCTTGATGGTCGATAACTACGACAGCTTCACCTACAACATCGTCCAGTACTTTGGTGAACTGGGCGCCGAGGTGGAAGTGTTCCGCAACGACGAGATCACCGTGGCCGAGATCGAAGCGCGCCTGAATGCGGGCAAGCTCGATCGTCTGGTCATTTCGCCCGGCCCATGCTCACCGGCCGAGGCCGGCATCTCGGTGGCTGCGATCAAGCACTTTGCGGGCAAGCTGCCCATCCTGGGTGTGTGCTTGGGCCACCAGAGCATTGGCGCAGCATTTGGCGGCAACATCATCCGCGCGCAGGAGCTGATGCATGGCAAAACCAGCGTCATCACCACCACGCAAAAGGGCGTGTTTGCCGGATTGCCTGAAAAGTTCACGGTCAACCGCTACCACTCGCTGGCCATCGAGCGCGCCACCTGCCCCGAGGTGCTGGAAGTGACGGCCTGGACGGAGGACGGCGAAATCATGGGCGTGCGCCATAAGACGCTGCCGATTGAAGGCGTGCAGTTCCACCCCGAAAGCATCTTGACCGAGCACGGCCACGCCATGCTCAAGAACTTTTTGGAGCAGCGGGCCTGAGTGCCGCTACCGTTTCGGTCATCACCCCACACCCAGCAGGTACCCCATGCCCATCACCCCCCAGGAAGCGCTGCAGCGCACGATTGAACACCGCGAAATCTTCCACGACGAGATGCTGCACCTGATGCGGCTCATCATGAACGGCGAGCTCTCGCCCGTGATGACCGCCGCCATCATCACCGGCCTGCGCGTGAAGAAGGAAACCATTGGCGAGATCACCGCCGCCGCGCAGGTCATGCGCGAGTTCAGCACCAAGGTGCACGTTCAGGACACGACCCACATGGTGGACATCGTGGGCACGGGTGGTGACGGTGCCAACACCTTCAACATCTCCACCTGCTCCATGTTTGTGGCTGCGGCGGCGGGCGCCAAGGTCAGCAAGCACGGTGGGCGCAGTGTTTCCAGCAAGAGCGGCAGCGCGGATGTGATGGACGCTCTGGGCATCCACATCAACCTGCAGCCAGAGCAGATCGCCCAGTGCATTGCCGATGTTGGCATTGGCTTCATGTTTGCGCCCAACCACCACCCCGCCATGAAAAACGTGGCGCCGGTGCGCAAGGAGCTGGGCGTGCGCACGCTGTTCAACATCCTGGGGCCGCTGACCAACCCGGCAGGCGCGCCCAACATCTTGATGGGTGTGTTCCACCCCGACCTCGTCGGTATCCAGGTGCGCGCGCTGCAGCGCCTGGGCGCCGAACACGCGCTGGTTGTGTACGGCCGCGACGGCATGGACGAAGTGAGCCTGGGCGCCGCTACGCTGGTGGGCGAGCTGAAGAATGGCCAGATCACCGAATACGAAATCCACCCCGAAGACTTTGGCCTGCCCATGGTGAGCAACCGGGCGCTGAAAGTGGAAACGCCCGAGCAGTCGCGCCAGATGCTGCTGGATGTGCTCAGTGGTGCGACCGGCGCCGCGCACGACATCGTTTGTCTGAACGCTGGGGCGGCGCTGTATGCGGCCAATGTGGCGGCGTCCATCCAGGACGGCATCGCCAAGGCACGAGCAGCCATCGCCAGCGGCGCCGCCAAGGCCAAGCTGGAGGCGCTGGTGGTGCGCACCCACGCGCTGGCGGCCTGAGGCAGCCATGTGGAGCGACCCTGGACTGTGGATCGCCCTGGGCGTATCAGCGCTGTTCATCGTGGTGGGCGTGGTGATGCACCGCGTGTTCACCAAAATACTCAAACAGGGCTCTGCCGAGCCCGACAAGAAGGCTGCAAACCATGAGTGACATCCTCAACAAAATCGTCGCCGTCAAGCACGAAGAAGTGGCCGCTGCCAAACAGCGCCTGCCGTTGCCCGCCATGCGCGCCGATGCCGAGAGCCGTGTGCTCACCCGCGATTTTGAAGGCGCGCTGCGCGCCAAGATCGCCAAGGGCCAGGCGGCGGTGATTGCCGAGGTCAAGAAGGCCAGCCCCAGCAAGGGCGTGCTGCGCGCCAACTTCGAGCCTGCCGACATTGCCCAGAGCTACATGGAAGGCGACGGCAAGGTGAGCGCGGCTTGCCTGTCGGTTTTGACGGATCGTCAGTTTTTCCAGGGCCAGCCCGACTACCTGAAGCAGGCCCGCGCCAGCACCTTGCTGCCCGTGCTGCGCAAGGATTTCATGGTGGATGCGTACCAGATCTATGAGTCGCGGGCCATGGGCGCCGACGCCATATTGCTGATCGCCGCGTGCCTGGATGATGCGCAGATGGCCGACTTTGAGGCCATCGCCCGCAGCCTGGACATGGCCGTGCTGGTAGAGGTGCACGACCGCCCCGAGTTGGAGCGCGCCCTCAAGCTCAAGACCCCGCTGGTGGGCATCAACAACCGCAACCTGCGGACGTTCGAGGTCACGCTCGATACGACCCTGGGCATGCTCAAGGACGTGCCCGCCGACCGCCTGCTGGTGACCGAGTCCGGCATCCTCCAGCCCGCCGATGTGAAGACTATGCGCGATGCGGGCGTACACGCCTTCCTGGTGGGTGAGGCCTTCATGCGGGCCGACGACCCAGGGCTGGCGCTCGCTAGGCTGTTCGCCTGAAGATCGCGCGCACGGGGCTCAACCGCCACGCTTTCCCGCTTAGCGCGGGGTGCGGGGAAGCAATCGGCACGGTGCCGTGCTGACAGCCGCTTTTGCCTGCTGCTGGTCCTTCAAATTCAGGCTTGCATTCCTGCGGACTGGCCGCCGTGCAACACACTGCCATCCACATCCAGCACGGTGACCTGAATGGGAATGCCTTGCCCCACGCTCTGCGTTACGGTGCAATAGGCCTCAAAACTGCTCAGCACCCGGTCCAGGTGCTCCAGATGGCCACTGGGTACGCCCAGTTGCAGCGTGGCCTGGATGCCCAGCACGCGCAGTCGGTTCTCTGCATTGCGGCCTACATCGGCCGTCACTGTGCAATGCAGCGGGTCGGGGCTTTGTTTGAACTTGCGCAGCGCAAATAGCAGCGAATCGCTCAGACAATTGCCCACTGCGGCACATAGCAGTTGCATGGGCGAGGGGCCAGCTGACTGGCCCAGCGGTGGGGGCTCGTCGCCCAGCAGGCTGGGCACAGGGGCGCCGAAGTCGATCTGGAACTGGTAGTCGCGCTGCTGGGTCAGCGTCACGGTGATGGGGCCGTTGCTCATGAAGACTCCTTGAAGCGGGTGGAACGCATCACAGCGCGTTCAGCGGGATCTTGAGGTAGCTGACGCCATTGGCCTCGGGCGGTGGCAGCTCGCCCGCGCGGATGTTGACCTGCACCGAGGGCAGGATCAACACTGGCATGGCCAGGCCTGCGTCGCGCTTCGTTCGCATGGCCACGAACTCTGCTTCGCTCACGCCATCGTGCACATGGATGTTGCGCGCGCGCTGGTCTGCCACGGTGCATTCCCATTGGGCTGCCCGGCCCTCGGGTGGGTAGTCGTGGCACATGAACAGACGTGTCTCGGGTGGCAGGCTCAGCAACTTGCGAACCGACTGGTACAGCGTGTGGGCGTTGCCGCCGGGGAAGTCGCAGCGCGCAGTGCCCACATCGGGCATGAAGAGCGTATCGCCCACGAACACCGCATCACCCACCTGGTAGGCCATGCAGGCAGGGGTGTGGCCGGGCACCGACAGCGCCTGCGCTTGCAGGGTGCCAATCGCAAAGGTGTCGCCGTCTTCAAACAGGTGGTCGAACTGGCTGCCGTTGGTAGCGAATTCAGGCTCCAGATGGAAGATGCCCTTGAACACGTTCTGCACCTGGGTGATCTTGCCGCCGATGGCAATTTTGCCGCCCAGGTGCTTGCGCAGGTAGGGCGCCGCCGAGAGGTGGTCGGCGTGGGCATGGGTTTCCAGAATCCAGTCCACCATCAGGTTCTGCTCGCGCACGAAAGCGATCAGCTGATCGGCTGAATCCGTGCGGGTGCGGCCGGACTTGGGGTCGTAGTCCAGCACCGAATCCACCAGCGCGCAATGGCCGCCAGGCGCATCGAACACCACATAGGACACGGTCCAGGTGGCCGGGTCAAAGAAGGCTTTCACTTGGGCTTGCATGGCAGCTCCCTACGTTTTAGAAAAAAACAGAATGTGTTTGAATAATATATCAAATCATATACAATGTCCAGCCATGCGAACGCAACGATGCTGTCTTGGACATTCGGGCAGTGATCGCGGAACTGTTCAAGCCATTTTGTGAAATCAAGGAGTACAGAGACATGACGATTGACTGGAACCACTTCACCCCCTGGATGTCGCTGGCCGGCGGCATCGTGCTGGGCCTGGCCTCGGCCCTGTTCATCCTGTTCAACGGGCGGGTGCTGGGCATCAGCGGCATTGTGGGCGGGCTGCTGCGGCCCAAGACGCGCGACATCGTCTGGCGCCTGTCTTTCCTGCTGGGCATGCTGGTGGCGCCCAGCCTGTATGTGGCCTTCATCGGCCCGATGGTCGCGACCATCGACGCTAGCTGGGCCATGGTGATCGTCGCAGGCTTGCTGGTGGGCATTGGCACCCGCTACGGCTCGGGCTGCACCAGCGGCCATGGCGTGTGCGGCCTCTCGCGCATGTCGCCCCGCTCGCTGGTGGCCACGCTGTCGTTCATGGCGGCGGGTTTCATCACTGTCTTTTTGCTGCGCCACGTCTTCGCGTAAGCCGCCCGTTTTCAAGCTGAGGAGTACACCATGGCACACCGTTTGATGGAATTTGTTGTTGGTCTGTTGTTTGGCATCGGCCTCATCGTGGCAGGCATGACCGATCCGGCCAAAGTCCAGGGCTTTCTGGATCTGGCCGGGAATTGGGACCCGTCGCTCGCTTTTGTGATGGGCGGGGCCATCCTGGTCGGCATTGGCGCCTTTTTTGTGGCCCGCAAGCGCACCACCGCTTTTTTGGGTGGTGCCATGCAGTTGCCTACAGCACGCCACATCGACAAGCGCCTGGTCATTGGCAGTTTGATGTTTGGCGCAGGCTGGGGTGTGGCCGGTTTCTGCCCTGGGCCCGCCATCGTGTCGGCGGGCGCTGGCCAGCCCAAGGCCATCGTGTTCGTCATTGCGATGGTGGCAGGCATGGCCATTTTTGAATGGCTGGAATCCCGCCGCTCCATGAAAGCCTGAGCTTGACTCATCGCCTTGAGTTGTAACGGCAAGGAAGGCCCGCCATGAACCCCATTCCCGATTGGCTGCGCAACTACCGGGCCTCCTGGCTGGCCGGGGATGCGGTGGCGGGCCTGATCGTCACGGTGATGCTGATCCCGCAAAGCCTGGCCTATGCGCTGCTGGCGGGGCTGCCGGCCGAAGTGGGGTTGTACGCCAGCCTGCTGCCCATCGTGGCTTATGCGCTGCTGGGCTCCAGCATGACGCTGGCTGTGGGGCCCGTGGCCGTGGCTTCGCTGATGACAGCGAGCGCCTTGCAGCCGCTGGCTGCGGCGGGCTCGGTGCAGTATGTGCAGCTGGCCGTGCTGCTGTCTCTGCTCTCCGGGGTGATGTTGCTGGCCTTTGGCCTGTTGCGCCTGGGTTTTCTGGCGCATTTCTTGAGCCACCCGGTCATCAGCGGCTTCATCACCGGCTCTGCGGTACTGATTGCCGTGGGCCAGCTCAAGCACCTGCTGGGCGTGAAAGTGCAGGGCGAGAACGTCTTACAGACCCTCTCCAGCCTGGCCCACGCCTTGCCCCAAACCAAGCCCGCCGTGCTGGCGCTGGGGGGCGCCAGCGTGCTGTTCCTGTGGTTCGCCCGCAAATATCTGGCCAAGTTGCTGGTGCGCACAGGTTTGCCCGCCAAAGCGGCTGACATGGCCGCCAAGCTGTCGCCGATGCTGGTGGTGGTTGTTTCCACGGCCGTCGTCAGCCTGTGGGGGCTGGACCGCAGCCACGGTGTGCCCGTGGTGGGCACCGTGCCGCAGGGCTTGCCCGCGCTGGGTCTGCCCGCCTGGGATTGGGGCTCGGTGCAGGCGCTGTGGTTGCCCGCGCTGCTGATTTCACTGGTGGGCTTTGTCGAGAGCGTGTCTGTGGCCCAGTCGCTGGCCCTCAAGTGCCAGCAGCGCATTGAGCCCAACCGCGAGTTGCTGGGCCTGGGCGCTGCCAACCTGGCCAGTGCCGTGTCGGGCGGCTTTCCAGTCACCGGTGGATTTGCCCGCTCGGTGGTCAACTTTGCTGCTGGTGCCAATACACCGCTGGCAGGCGTCATTTCGGCCGCGCTGATGGCACTGGTGGTGGCTTTCTTCACCGGCTGGTTCCATGCACTGCCCCAAGCCGTGCTGGCGGCCACCATCATCGTGGCGGTGACTGGGCTGATCGACATGGACACGCTGCGCGAGGCCTGGCACTACGACAAGGCCGATGCGCTGTCGCTGATCGCCACCGCGTTGGGGGTGATGGCGTTGGGTGTGGAGGCAGGCATCCTGCTAGGGGTGGCGTTGTCGCTGGGCACCCTGGTGTGGCGCAGCAGCCATCCGCACATGGCCGTGGTGGGCCGGGTGCCAGGTACCGAGCACTTCCGCAACGTAGACCGGCACCAAGTCGTTACCGAGCCCGGCTTGGTGGCGGTGCGGGTGGACGAAAGCCTGTATTTCGCCAACGCCAGCGTGCTGCAAGACCGTATCGAGGCGCTGGTCCACGCCAACCCCGCCGCGCGCCATGTGCTGCTGGTGTGCTCTGCCGTCAACCAGATCGACGCCACTGCCCTGGGGGTGCTGGGTGATCTGGAACGCAGCCTGCGCGAGCGCGGCATTCGTTTTTTGCTGGCCGAAGTCAAGGGGCCGGTGATGGACCGGCTCCAAGAAACCGACTTCGGTCGGCGCATGCAGGGTCAGGTGTTCCTGAGCACGCACGAGGCTTTTGCCGATGTGGCGCAGAGACACCAAGCGGGCTGAATTTTTAGATGAAATAAGGCTCTTCTAGCGAATGCTAGTGACACTTTGATTCCCCATGGCCGCACCCAGCA